>NZ_JBTZSY010000038.1:0-21494 GCF_054815885.1 Anoxybacillus sp. TBDG-1 | reverse complement strand
AATTGTATATAGAGTTTTATGGATTTTTACAAAAACATTTTAACAGTTACTAACCCCCTTGCTTTATAGCTTTTCATGAAGCTTTTCAATTGCTCGTTCAAGCTCATCGCACGTTTGGCGATACACGTCAATCGAGCCACCAAACGGATCGATAACATCTTTACTGCCACCAAGAAATTCGTTTAACGTAAACGTTTTCCCTTCTGCCTCTGGAAAGTGCGCTAACACATGGTGTTTATGACTTTCGGTCATCGTTAATACGTATGTCGCCCAGTCAATATGTTCTTTCGTTAACAACGTAGCGTGATGATTGATATCGATTCCTTTTTCAGCAAGCACTGCTTTCGCATGTTGTGACGCGTCACTCCCATGAAACGCAAAAATGCCCGCCGATCTCACTTGCACGTGCGGTAGCTGTTTCTGTTTAAGTAACGCCTCTGCCATTGGACTACGACACGTATTTCCTGTACATACAAACAAGACGTTTGTTTGATTCACGATTTACACCTCTCATCGTTTCCCACATGTTTACTATTATTATAAAACAAACAGTAGGGCAAAATATAGAGTAAACAAAAAGAAAAAAAGAACTGGAAACACCCAGCTCATAGCGGAAACAAAAGTTTACACGCAAATAAAAGCAAAATGGCACCACCTAGCGCTTCGCTATATGTACCTAAACACCGTTGAAAACGGCGCCCAAGAAGTAACCCCATCCACGTCAACACCATGCTCATCAGTCCGAATGCGATAACCGCGAATACGATTTTTACTCCGTAAATGCCTAAACTTAGTCCGACAGAAAAACTATCGAGACTAACGCTAAATGCAAATAAAAACAACCCGATACCAATCGGTCTTAGCCAACGTTCTTGTTCATGACGAAACGAAGCGATAACCATTTGTGCACCGAGGATAAACAACAACCCTCCGCCAACGTATGTCGCCATATGACCAAGCTGAACCGATAACAATCGACCGATCGTCATCCCAGCTAAAGGCATGACAATATGAAAAAAGCCGACTGTTAATCCAATATAGGCGATTTGCTTCAACCGAAGCCGAAGCAAACCCATGCCAAGGCTGACTGAAAATGCATCCATTCCCAATGCAAATGCCATCATCGCTAATGTGATCATTTCCCCAATCATATAAATGCCTCCTTAGGACGTGCCTTCACGTTAACATATGCACACCCTAAGGAGTTTAGACATCATTTTTCCATCATTTGTTCATGTCCTGCTGCTTTTAATAGACGATTCATAATAGCTACACCAATCCCTTCATATGGGAACGATTCGCTATAAATGATATCCACATTTGTTGTATCAAATGTTCGTAATGCATCGTATAGCTGTTTCGCAACTGTTCGTAAATCGTGTCGTTGTCCACAAGAAATGACAACGTCTGCTTCATACGTATGACGTCCTTCTTCCGTCGTTAACACGCCCACTTTGAAACCATCGGCACGTTTTTCATTGACGAGTTGTTGCAAAAATGCAGAAGAACCGTGGACAACAACTAACGGAGCTTTCGGTGCGTAATGTGTATATTTCATGCCTGGAGATTTCGGCACTGCTTCTTTTTCCACAAGCGCACGGTCAATATCTACAACTCCGATAACTCGTTCAATATCTTCTTTCGTCACGCCACCTGGTCTTAAAATGGTCGGAATAGCTGTCGTACAGTCAATGACTGTCGATTCAACCCCAACGCCCGTCGGACCTCCATCAACAACTGCCGCAATACGACCATCTAAATCATCAAGTACATGCCCCGCCGTCGTCGGACTTGGTCGTCCTGAACGATTAGCACTCGGTGCAGCAATCGGTAGCCTGCTTGCTTCGATGAGCGCAAGGGCGATTGGATGATTCGGCATGCGCACTGCTATCGTGTTTAACCCAGCAGTAACGCGTGGGGAAACCACTTCTTTTTTTGGAAGGACGAGCGTCAATGAACCAGGCCAAAAATGTTCTATCAATTTGTATGCAACAGGAGGAATGTCGCAGGCAATATCGTGCAATTGTTCTGTTGTTGCAATGTGGACAATAAGTGGATTATCGCTCGGTCTTCCTTTCGCAATAAAAATGTTTTCCACAGCCGCTGTGGACATGGCGTTCGCACCAAGTCCGTATACTGTTTCTGTCGGAAATGCAACAAGGTCGCCTCGTTGTAAATACGAAGCAGCTTGTAAAATCTGTGGATAAGTAATTAAGTCATCCACATTTTTATCCACAAAAAGCACATGTGTTTTCAATGTTTTCACCTCATACATATTCAAGTTGCTTGTTTTTTATCGATATCCTACAAGCATTTTACAGCCATTTCTTCCATGAGTATAAAAGATTCATACAAAATACTCAACAATTGTCCACAAATTGTGGATATGTCACTCTTTTTTGTTGATAATTTTGTGGATATATTTATTGCATGAACTTTTTCCATACTTCTACAACGAAAAATTTCACCTCTATTTGCTGTTCATCCTCGACAACGAGCGGTTGTTTACTTATTTGATCGACTTCTTTCTCTTGTTCAACTTGTTTTTCCACAGGACGAACGGCTTCACCTGTGGAAAAATCGAGAAAACAGAGCGGTGGGAATAAAACGCACCACCAATTCGCTCCTTCACCTTTGCCAAGCGTAATTAATACGGCATCGTACTCACCTGCTGGATATACGTATGAACCGTATATTTTCGTTGGAAATGATACACGTTCGAACGCCACTTTGTACGACTGATTACTCTTTTTTTCTCGAAGAACGCGAGCAACGGTTTGTTCAATTTCGGGTACATGTTGGGCAATGACTTGTTTTGCTTCTTCAAATGACGCTAAGTCGCTCACCCATGTCGTAATTTGCTCATTTACAGCATCCCGAACGGCGCGCTTTAACGCTTGATCCGCTGGTGAATCGCTATTTGCTAAAATGCGCAACCGTACCGCTTCATTTGGAATGACGACATCCCCTTGCGCTTCCGTTTGTTGTCCGTATATTGTAATGAGCGCACCGATCATAACCATTGTTATATATAAAATAATGACGTATTTGTTCATTGTTTACCTCCCCTTTCTTGTTATGCAGTGTAACCAGAAAAAGAGGTTGATAAACTATGAAAATAAAAAAATATAAAAAGCTTCCGATGTTACTCGGAAGCGAGATGAGCGATGACGATGCGCTCTTTACCGTTAATATCAAAAATGATATCGACATGCGCGGAAGAGAATGTTTGTTGCAACATCGTTTTGACCGCTTGCCCTTGTCCGTGACCGATTTCAAATGCAATTAGCGCTTTTTCTGAAACAACTTGAGGCAATTGCTCGGTCAGGCGACGATAAAATAACAAGCCATCTTCGCCACCGACAAGCGCATGAAGCGGCTCTTTTTGTACAACAGGCGATAATGTCGGGATGTCACAGGCTGGAATGTATGGCGGATTAGAAACAACGACATCGACTCGTATGCCTCGTTCGATCATTGGCTGTAATAAATCTCCTTCGAACCAATGGACGTTCGCACGAAGCTGAGCGGCATTTTTTTTCGCGACTTCAAGCGATGAAGCGGCAATATCAATGCCATATACACACCACGTTGGTCGTTCTAACGACAACGTAATCGCGATCGCTCCGCTGCCTGTTCCGACATCAATGACAGAAAGCGGCTGTTTTCGTGCGCGCTCCAGCACATGTGAAACAAGCTCTTCGGTTTCTGGACGTGGAATTAATACATGCTCATTAACGATAAACGTTCGACCGTAAAAGTGTTCATATCCGATCAAATATTGAACCGGAATGTGCTCAAGCGCATGTTTTTTCACATCCGCCATCAATGCTTGTTTGCTCGCCTCATCCATTGGCTCACGTAACGAAGCAAATAGTTGCGCACGCGTCATTTGTAAATGGTGGCGCAACAGCCATTCTGCAGCAGCTTCTTCCTTTCCATGCTCTCGGAAAAAAGAAGAAGCCCATTGAAGGACTTCATATATTCTACTGCTCATTGTTCGCTTGCTCCAATTTTTTCGATTGATCGTCTAAAATGAGCGCATCAATAATTTCATCTAACTTTCCTTCTAACACTTGATCAAGTTTTTGAATCGTCAAGCCGATGCGATGGTCTGTCACGCGATTTTGCGGGAAGTTGTATGTGCGAATACGTTCAGAACGATCGCCTGTTCCGACCGCTTGTTTGCGCGTTTGGTCGTATTCGGCACGCGCTTCTTGTTGGTATTTATCGTAAATGCGCGCGCGCAATACTTTCATTGCTTTTTCTTTATTTTTAATTTGCGATTTTTCATCTTGGCACGATACGACAATTCCTGTTGGAATGTGCGTTAAACGAACAGCGGACATCGTCGTATTAACGCTTTGCCCTCCCGGACCGCTCGACGCGAACGTATCAACGCGAATATCTTTTTCGTTAATTTCAATTTCAATTTCTTCCATCTCTGGCAAACATGCAACTGTCGCTGTCGACGTATGAATGCGTCCACCCGATTCCGTCTCTGGTACGCGCTGAACGCGATGGGCACCGTTTTCAAATTTTAATTTTGAATATGCCCCTTTTCCTTGAATCATAAAGATGATTTCTTTGTAGCCACCAAGTCCTGTCGGGTGTGCTTCAATCACTTCTGTTTTCCATCCTTGCGACTCCGCATAGCGCGTATACATGCGATACAAGTCGCCTGCAAAAAGCGCAGCTTCCTCGCCACCTGCCGCTCCACGAATTTCCATAATGACGTTTTTATCGTCGTTCGGATCTTTCGGGAGCAACAATACTTTTAACTTTTCAATAAGCTGTTCTTCACGCTCTTCTAGCTCGTTAATTTCCTCTTTCACCATTTCGCGCATATCTGGATCGAGCTTTTCTTCCAACATCGCTTTTGCATCTGCTAACTGCTCACGCACCGATTTATATTCGCGATACGTTTGTACCGTTTCCGCTAAATCGGATTGTTCTTTCGAATAATCACGTAGCTTTTTCGGGTCATTTAATACTTCTGGATCCATTAATAGTTCATTTAATTTTTCATAACGGGCTTCTACTGCCTGTAAACGATCGAACATTTTTCTCACCTCGACTTTTCATTATATCATAAACGATCATACGAAAAAACTCGCCCTTATGGACGAGTCGCTGTTTCTTTACTTGCTTTATTTTTCGCTGGATGATCAGGCACTTCGTGATGATGGCGGCAACGTGGTTCGTACGATTCGCTTGCACCGATTAAAATGACAGGGTCGTTGTACGATGCAGGTCGACCGTTAATGAGCCGCTGCGTGCGCGATGCGGGAGAGCCACAGACGGTACAAACAGCTTGTAGCTTTGTCACCGATTCAGCAATAGACATTAACGTTGGAACAGGTCCGAACGGTTCACCGCGAAAATCTTGGTCTAAGCCAGCTACAATGACACGATATCCTTCATCAGCAAGCTGTTGCACAACATCAACGACATGTTCGTCAAAAAATTGCACTTCATCAATCGCCACAACGTCCGTATTTGCGGAGATGTGTTTTCGAATGTCTAACGCACAAGAAACAGGAATAGCAATAACAGAAGTTCCATTATGAGAAACGACAGCTTCGTCACTATATCGGTTATCAATCGCTGGCTTAAACACTCTCACTTCTTGTTTCGCAAATTGAGCGCGGCGTACGCGGCGAATGAGTTCTTCTGACTTTCCGGAGAACATGCTGCCGCAAATGACTTCGAGCCAGCCGGATTGCTTCATAACATCCATCAGGGCGTCCCCTTCCTTTCAAACTTTCACGAAAAAAACAGGCAAGTGAAAAAAGTTCGCTTGCCTGTTTTCATGACATACGGATTACTTAAGACCGTATTTTTTGTTAAATTTATCAACACGTCCTGCAGCAGAAGCGAATTTTTGACGTCCTGTGTAGAATGGATGGCACGCTGAGCAAATTTCTACGCGCACTTCGTCTTTCACAGAACCGCTCTCAAACTCGTTTCCACACGCGCATTTAACCATCACTTTTTTATAGTTTGGATGGATTCCTGCTTTCATCTCATTTCATCTCCTTCCGCCCTGAATCTTTTCGAAACAGAGTTTATATGCAATCAAAAACACACATGATAAAATTATAACAACCGTCCCGCTGTTTTGCAACTATCCATTTATAACCGTTTTAAATTTCCGGCTGTTTTCCACTCTTCATCCAACATCGCAAAAAACTCTTCGTTCGTTTTCGTTTGTTTTAATCGATGAATAAATCGCTCAATAAAGTCTGGCGTATCTGACATCGTCTTACGAATCGCCCATAATTTTTCTAAATTTTCTCCTGGGATTAACAATTCTTCTTTTCGTGTACCGGAACGACGAATGTCGATGGCAGGGAAAATACGCTTTTCCGCTAATGAGCGATCAAGATGAAGCTCCATATTCCCCGTTCCTTTAAATTCTTCATAAATGACATCGTCCATGCGCGAGCCTGTATCGACAAGAGCCGTCGCTAAAATCGTTAAGCTGCCCCCTTCTTCGATGTTTCGCGCCGCTCCGAAAAAACGTTTCGGACGGTGGAATGCGGCCGGGTCAATTCCCCCCGAAAGTGTGCGTCCGCTTGGTGGGATGACTAAGTTATACGCGCGCGCTAAACGCGTAATACTGTCCATTAAAATAACGACGTCACGTTTATGCTCAACAAGACGCATCGCACGTTCAAGCACAAGTTCCGCCACTTTAATATGGTTTTCCGGCACTTCATCAAACGTGGAGCTAACGACATCGGCACATACGGAACGTTCAATGTCTGTCACTTCCTCTGGACGCTCGTCAATGAGTAAAACGATTAGTTCAACGTCGGGATGATTCGTTGTAATGCTGTTGGCAATTTCCTTTAACAACATCGTTTTTCCCGCTTTTGGAGGCGCGACAATTAAACCGCGCTGACCGAATCCGATCGGAGCAATCAAATCGATGAGACGAGTAGATAGTTTGTCCGGTGTCGTTTCTAGCTTCATTTGTCGGTTTGGATAAAGCGGTGTAAGCGCCGGGAAGTGAACGCGTTCTTTCGCAATTTCTGGGTCTTCACCGTTTACTGCCTCGACGTGCAGTAAGCCGAAATACCGTTCATTTTCTTTTGGCGGGCGCACTTTTCCTGATACTTTATCACCGTTGCGCAAATCGAAGCGGCGAATTTGCGATGCGGAAATATAAATATCTTCCGAACTAGGGGAATAGTTAATCGGACGTAAAAAACCAAACCCTTCTGATTGAATAATTTCAAGCACGCCTTCCATGAAGAAAAGACCATCTTGTTCTGCGCGCGCTTTTAAAATGGCAAAAATTAATTCTTTTTTTGTCAGTTTACTGTAATATGAAATTTTGTATTGGCGAGCTAACTCATATAGCTCTTTAATCGTCATATTTTCTAGCGTTGCAATCGTTAAATCTCCTAACTCCATACTTACACCACTCTTTTATTTATTTTCATGAATTGCTCTTTAGGTTGGAAACAGCGAAGATGAAAAGATGATTGCGAGAAGAGACATAACACGACTATTTTACCCTTTTTTTATATTGTCAATCAATAGAAAAAGAGCGAGAGCGCGAAAAGTTCGCGCATCCCGCGATTACTTCATGACGAGATTCGGCTTTTTCTTTAAACTATGGCGTCCTTCAATGAAACGAACGGTACCTGATTTCGCACGCATAACGACGGAGTGCGTCTCGCCATATGTTCCTTTAAATTGCACACCGCGCAACAATTCTCCGTCCGTTACACCCGTTGCCGCAAAGATGGCGTCATCCCCTTTGACAAGATCCTCCATTCGCAACACCCGATTCACATCAATCCCCATTTTTTTGCACCGTTCCAATTCAGCATCGTTTTGTGGCAATAACTTTCCTTGTATTTCTCCACCGAGACATTTAAGGGCAACAGCCGCTAATACTCCTTCCGGTGCGCCTCCTGAACCAAATAAAATGTCTACACCTGTATGATCAAATGCTGTATTAATCGCTGCAGCAACATCACCATCATTAATAAGTTTAATGCGCGCTCCTGCTTCACGCAACTCCGCAATGATGCGCTCGTGGCGTGGACGATTTAAAATAATCGCTACAACGTCTTCAATATCTTTATTTTTCGCTTTCGCTACCGCTTTTAAATTATCGACAATCGGTGCGTTAATGTCGATCATGCCGACCGCTTCGGGTCCAACAGCGATTTTATCCATGTACATATCTGGCGCATGAAGCAAGTTGCCATGATCCGCTACCGCAACAACGGCTAAAGCATTCCAACCCCCTGAAGCGACTATACTCGTTCCTTCAAGCGGATCAACCGCCACATCGACGCGCGGGCCGTAACCATTACCAAGTTTTTCGCCAATATACAACATCGGTGCTTCGTCCATTTCCCCTTCACCGATGACGACCGTTCCTTTCATCGGAATCGTATCAAATACGTCGCGCATCGCAGACGTGGCTGCCTCATCTGCTTCATCTTTTTTGCCGCGCCCCATCCAGCGTGCTGCAGCTAATGCTGCCGCTTCTGTTACACGGACAAGCTCCATTGATAAACTTCTTTCCATCGTTTCTCCCTCTCCCCTTTGGTGCATTATGTGCTCTTCAGTTGCTCGATTTCTTGTGCAGTCATTTGTTCGCGCCAAACTGTAGCGCCAAGGTTCACAAGTTTGTCAACTAAGTTGCTATAACCGCGATCAATATGCTCTAATCCTGTAATTTCTGTAACCCCTTCAGCCATTAGCCCAGCAATAACAAGTGCTGCTCCTGCCCGCAAATCGGTTGCGCGCACTTTTGCCCCTTGTAGCCGCGATGGACCCGTAATAATGGCTGATCGCCCTTCGACTTTGACATTGGCGTTCATGCGCCGTAATTCATCGATATGTTTAAATCGGGCGCTATAAATCGTATCTGTTACAATGCTCGTCCCAGACGCTTTCGTTAATAGTGAAGTGAATGGCTGTTGTAAATCAGTCGGAAAACCAGGGTAAACGAGCGTTTTAACATCGACAGCACGAAGATGATTTTTCGTCGCAATAAAAATTTGGTCATCGCTCGTTTCCACCACGACACCCATTTCCCGCATTTTCGCAATAACAGCTTCTAAATGTTGCGGAATAACGTTGTCAATAATCACTTCTTTTCCCATGGCTGCACCGATAATCATATACGTTCCCGCTTCAATGCGATCCGGAATAATGGAATGACGGCAACCGTGCAACTGTTCCACTCCGTCAATGCGAATGACGTCTGTTCCTGCCCCTTTAATGCGCGCGCCCATGTTCGTCAACAACGTCGCAACGTCAATAATTTCTGGTTCTTTTGCCGCGTTTTCAATAATCGTTCTCCCTTTTGCTAGGACGGCAGCTAACATAATGTTAATCGTTGCCCCAACGCTGACGACGTCCAAATAAATGCGCGCTCCACGAAGCTCTTCCGCCCGTAAATAAATCGCTCCTTGCTCGTTAGTCACTTTTGCCCCAAGCGCCTCAAACCCTTTAATGTGCTGATCAATTGGGCGCGGTCCTAAATGGCAACCGCCCGGCAATCCAATGACCGCTTTTTTAAACCGTCCGAGCATCGCACCCATCAAATAATATGACGCGCGCAACTTTTTCACTTTTCCGTTTGGCAAAGGCATGGAAACGATATGCGACGGATCAATGACGACCTCGTTTTCATCAAAATGAAATGTACCGCCAATTTCTTCGATTAATTGTCCGAGCACATGAACGTCTGAAATGTTTGGCAACCCTTCAATGACTACGGGTGAGTTTGCTAAAATAGCGGCTGGAATGAGCGCGACGGCGCTATTTTTCGCTCCACTAATGCGCACGGAGCCTTGAAGGAGGTCACCGCCGACAATTTTTAACTTTTCCATATGTGTCTCCCTTCTCGCAAAGCAAGTACTAGAACGCGACGGAAAACTGTTAAACCATTATTTTTGGTTTGCTTTATTCCAGTCTGCTAAAAACTTTTCGATGCCTTGATCTGTAAGCGGATGTTTAAATAGTTGCATAAGCACGTTGTAAGGCACTGTCGCAATGTGTGCACCTTTTAATGCTGCCTCTGTCACATGTTGTGGGTGACGAATAGATGCCGCGATAATTTCTGTCTCAATGTCGTGAATGGCAAAAATGTTCGCAATCGTTTCAATTAAGTCTAAGCCGTTATGACCGATATCATCTAAACGACCTAAAAACGGCGATACGTATGTCGCACCAGCACGCGCTGCTAACAGCGCTTGATTCGCGCTAAAAATAAGTGTGACGTTTGTTTTAATCCCTTTTTCGCTAAATACTTTTACCGCCTTTAACCCTTCTGGCGTCATCGGCACTTTAATTGTGATGT
Organism: Anoxybacillus sp. TBDG-1; assembly: GCF_054815885.1. NCBI lineage: Bacteria > Bacillati > Bacillota > Bacilli > Caryophanales > Anoxybacillaceae > Anoxybacillus > Anoxybacillus sp. TBDG-1. The sequence continues at coordinate 11,158 of NZ_JBTZSY010000038.1, read as the reverse complement.
TCGGTGCGATTTTTGCTAATTCTTCTCCTTCCGCAATCATTCCTTCTGCATCTGTAGCGATAACTTCCGCACTAACTGAGCCTGAAACGAGAGAAGTAATTTCACGCAGACGATCGTGGAACGATACGTTCTCTTTTGCGACGAGGCTTGGATTTGTTGTTACTCCCGCTAGAATACCTAGTTCATGGGCGTGGCGAATTTCATCAATATTTGCTGTGTCAATAAAAAATTTCATCATTTTCAACCTCCTAAACGCTTTCAAAAATGGAATGAAACAAAACCGCCCGCCTCAGCAAGGCTGAAACGGTGCGGCTTGTATTACAACGCTTTGCCGGAAGAACCGAATTCGCGCATTTTGCCGATGACTGTTTCTTTAATCGCATCGCGACCAGGGCCGAGGAATTTGCGCGGATCGTACACTTTTTCATCTTTCGCTAACACTTCGCGCACTACTTTTGTAAATGCCATTTGGTTTTCTGTATTGACGTTAATTTTTGATGTACCGAGCGAGATGGCACGCTGAATTTGTTCTGTTGGGATACCTGTTCCACCGTGTAATACGAGCGGTACACCTGTACGATCACGAATTTCTTCCATCTCTTTAAATCCTAGTTTTGGTTCGCCTTTGTATGGACCGTGCACAGAACCGAGCGCCGGCGCTAAACAGTCGATGCCTGTACGCTTCACAAGCTCTTCGCACTCATCTGGATTTGCATAAATAATTCCTTCTGCAACAACATCATCTTCTTGTCCGCCGACTGTTCCTAGCTCCGCTTCAACGGATACGCCACGCGCATGAGCATACTCAACAACTTTTGTTGTAATTTCAACGTTTTCTTCAAACGGATGATGTGATGCGTCGATCATGACTGATGTAAATCCAGCGTCAATCGCTGCTTTACATTTTTCAAAGCTCGAACCGTGGTCAAGGTGAATCGCGACAGGAACAGTAATGTTCATGTCTTCCATTAATCCTTTCACCATGTTCACAATCGTTTTGAAGCCGCCCATGTAGCGAGCTGCTCCTTCAGACACGCCAAGGATCACAGGAGATTTTTCTTCTTCCGCTGCTGCTAAAATAGCTTGCGTCCATTCTAAATTGTTGATATTAAACTGACCGACCGCATACTTGCCTGCCAATGCTTGTTTAAGCATTTCCGTCATTGAAACTAAAGGCATCGTTAAATCCTCCTTAAATTAGCCATTGTTCACTATCCGAAAGCGCCTTTCACATGTACAATGACCAAAATACGACAATTTTATACAAGACGACCTCGAATAGTATGTACATTATAAGAATAACAAACTTTGTTTCCACACATCAACATTATTCGCCGAAACGAACAAAACTTTGTGAAAAAAGTTCAAAAAGCTGTCAATGGTTAACCAATATATTTTTTCACTGCGTCGCGCATATCGTCTATATCAAAAGGTTTCGCAAAATGTGTCAGCGCACCGAGTTTTTTCGTCTCATGAATCATATCGAGTTCTCCGTAAGCTGTCATGACGATAACTTTTACATGTTCATTCATCTCTTTCATTTTCTTTAAAATTTCGACTCCATCCATGCCCGGAATTTTCATATCTAACAATACTAAATCTGGGGAGTGCTTCGCAAACAAATCGAGCGCTTGAACACCGTTTGCAGCTTGATACGTTTCGTATCCTTCTTTTTGAAATACTTCGTTTAATAAAATACGAATGCCAAACTGGTCGTCCACAATCAAAATCTTCCCCGCCATCATAAACACCTCTATTTTTTCTTTTTCATATATAAAACTTCTATTCTTATTATCGTATCACTATTTCGAAATTTTTACCATTTATCCTGCCTGATGTTCTAATTTTGATCATTTTTTTATTTTTTAATATAATGAACACTAAACAAAACGTCGCATGAAAAGGGGATTTACCATGTTAAAAATATTATCAACACAGCTTGTTGGTGTGTTTCAGCGAATAAGCGTGCAAGAGGAGGAGCAGTTCGAAGATGCCGCCCGTTTGTTTGCCCAAGCGATCATTAGTGACGGTACCATTTTTGTTTACGGAATCGATGAGATGGAAGCGGTTGTTGCGGAAGCGCTGCATGGAGCTGAAAAATTGCCGAACGTTAAACAGCTAAACATGAACGAAGTAACAACGGCTGACCGCGTGCTTATCGTTTCGCGCTTTTGCACAGATGAAGAAGCGATTCGCATCGCCAAACAGCTTCACGAACAAAACATATGGACGATCGGCATGTCATCCGTTAAAACGGAAACCGTTAAAACGGAAACGACGGCATCACTTGTTGACTATGTCGATGTACATATTGATTTATGTTTAAAACAGCCACTCGTTCCAACAGAAGACGGGGCGCGTGTTGGCTTTCCTTCTGCGATTGCCGCTTTATTTGCCTATCATAGCTTAGCGCTCATGACGCAAGAAATCGTTGCCGAATATGAATAAGAGGATGCCCATAGCGGACATCCTCTATTATTTTTCTAGCGATGCGCGAATAAATTCGCGGAAAAGTGGTTGCGGGCGCGTCGGACGAGATGTGAATTCCGGATGGAACTGCGCGGCAACAAACCATGGATGATCTTTCAATTCGATAATTTCTACAAGACGTCCATCTGGGCTTGTTCCGGAAAAGACAAAACCATTTTCCTCCATCATTGTACGATACTCATTGTTAAATTCATAACGATGGCGATGACGCTCATAAATGACCTCATCTTGGTATGCCTCGTACGCTTTCGTTCCTTCAATGAGCTTGCACGGATACAAGCCAAGACGAAGCGTTCCTCCTAAATCTTCAATATCTTTTTGTTCTGGCAATAAATCAATAATTGGATGCGGCGTGTTCGGATCGATTTCCGCCGAATGAGCATCTTTTAACCCAACGACATGACGAGCAAATTCAACAGATGCTAACTGCATACCTAAACAAATGCCGAGGAATGGGATACGTTGCTCGCGCGCATAGCGGATCGCTTCAATTTTTCCTTCAATACCACGATCGCCAAATCCACCTGGAACGAGAATACCATTTACCCCTTGAAGCAATTGTGCAACGTTGTCTCGATTAACATGTTCAGAGTTAATCCAACGAATATCAATATCCGCATCAAATGCGTATCCGGCATGACGTAACGCTTCCACGACAGAAATGTACGCATCTTGCAGTTCAACATATTTTCCTACGAGCGCAATCGTTGTTTTGTTTGATAAGTTGCGCACTTTTTCAACGAGCGCAACCCATTCGGTCATATTTGCTTCGTTACAGTTTAGTTTTAAATGTTCACAAACGATTTGATCAAGCTTTTGCTCTTGAAGCATAAGCGGTACAGCGTATAACGTATCAGCATCGCGCGCTTCAATGACCGCTTTCGGATCAATGTCACAGAATAAAGCAATTTTATCTTTCATATCTTGAGACATCGGCATTTCTGTGCGCACGACGATGACGTTTGGCTGAATGCCTAAGCTACGCAACTCTTTCACGCTATGTTGCGTCGGTTTCGTTTTCATTTCACCTGCTGCTTTAATATACGGCACAAGCGTACAATGAATGTACATCACGTTGTCGCGACCAACATCGCTTTTAATTTGACGAATCGCTTCTAAAAACGGAAGAGATTCAATATCCCCAACCGTTCCACCAATTTCAGTAATAACTACGTCCGCATTCGTTTCACGCCCTGCACGGAACACACGCTCTTTAATTTCATTTGTAATGTGCGGAATAACTTGCACCGTGCCACCTAAGTAATCGCCACGACGTTCTTTTTTCAATACGGTGGAATAAATTTTTCCTGTTGTTACGTTGCTGTATTTGTTTAAATTAATGTCAATAAAGCGCTCATAATGTCCTAAGTCTAAGTCCGTTTCCGCTCCGTCATCTGTAACGAACACTTCCCCGTGTTGATACGGACTCATCGTTCCTGGGTCAACGTTAATGTACGGATCAAACTTTTGAATCGTCACTTTCAAGCCGCGATTTTTTAATAATCGACCGAGTGAAGCAGCCGTAATTCCTTTCCCAAGCGATGATACAACGCCACCTGTTACAAAAATATATTTTGTCATGAAAACCTTCCCCCTCAACTCATTTAGAATAGTTACAGTGTGTGCGAATTCGGGGAAAAATAAAAACGCTCCGCTTACAAATATGTAAGGGAGCGAACGTATCTCTATGAAAAGAGCCCAAACAGAATTCTACATATATCGATGTAAAAAGTCAAGGTTATAATTCCTCATCTTCTTCTAACTCTAATTCTTCATCGACGACGTCTAGCTCTTCATCAATCGGATCGTCGTCTAAATCGAGTTCTTCATCTAATAAATCATCAATGACTTCTTCGTCTTCATCTAATACAAAATCATCGTCTAACAGTTCTTCATCATCTAATAATTCTTCATCTAAATCGTCATATACTAACTCTTCTTCATCCATGATGTCATCAAAATCGTCAAAGTCATCCGCCACTTTTTTCTTCTTCTTCACGCGTTCTACAGGAACGGCTTCATCCTCTGTTTGATCATACGGATACCACGAACGCAAACCCCAAGCCGTTTCCCCAACACAAATGAACCGCCCATCGACGTTTAAATCTGTATAAAACTGCGCTAATCGCGCGCTCACTTCGCTTTCAGATAATCCTTTCATCGCGACTAGCTGTTCAACCATCTCTTGAAATGACACTGTCTGCTTTTTCTCACACAATAGTAAATACGCAAGTTCGACGAAAGACATCTCCCGCAATTGTTCTTGAGCGTATTGCTCCAAACTCACTTTCCGCACTCCCTTTCTCCAACGTATGAAAACAACAAAAATCCATACCATTCATTATAAACAAATTCATTTACTTTATGCTAGACGGTTGCCCAAAAAAAATGTCGGGACATCCCCCGACATTACATATTGCGGCGATATTGTCCACCGACTTCGTACAACGCTTTCGTAATTTGTCCCAAACTTGCTACTTTCACCGTTTCCATTAGTTCAGCAAAAATGTTTCCACCACTTACAGCGACATGTTTTAGCCGCGCAAGCGCTCCATCGACTTCATCTTTATGTTGTTCATGGAATTTGCGCAAGTTTTCGAGTTGTAGTTGCTTTTCTTCGTACGAGGCGCGCGCAAGCTGCAAGCTTTCAATTTCTTCCTCGACAGCCGCATTCGGATTTAAATATGTGTTCACTCCGATAATCGGCAATTCTCCGCTATGTTTTTTCATTTCATAATACATTGATTCATCTTGAATTTTACCGCGTTGATATTGCATTTCCATCGCACCGAGCACACCACCGCGTTCATCAAGACGTTCGAACTCTTTTAACACCGCTTCTTCAACTAAATCCGTTAACTCTTCAATAATGAATGAACCTTGGAGCGGATTTTCGTTTTTCGTTAACCCATGTTCTTTTGTAATGATGAGCTGAATCGCCATTGCGCGACGGACAGATTCTTCTGTCGGTGTTGTAATCGCCTCATCGTAGGCGTTCGTATGAAGCGAGTTACAATTATCATGAAGCGCCATAAGCGCCTGTAACGTTGTACGAATGTCGTTAAAGTCAATTTCTTGTGCGTGAAGCGAGCGCCCTGACGTCTGTACGTGATATTTCAGCTTTTGGCTTCGTTCATTTGCTCCGTATTTTTCCCTCATCACAACTGCCCAAATGCGTCGGGCTACCCGACCGATAACAGTATATTCTGGATCGAGACCGTTACTGAAGAAAAACGATAAGTTTGGTGCAAAATCATCAATGTGCATGCCTCGGCTTAAATAATATTCAACGTACGTAAAACCGTTCGCAAGCGTAAACGCTAATTGCGTGATCGGATTTGCTCCAGCTTCCGCAATATGATAGCCTGAGATGGAAACAGAATAATAGTTACGGACACGATTGTCGATAAAATATTGTTGAATATCTCCCATCATGCGCAAAGCAAATTCGGTTGAAAAAATGCACGTATTTTGTCCTTGGTCTTCTTTTAAAATATCGGCTTGGACTGTTCCACGAACCGTTTGCAACGTCCATGCTTTCACCTGTTCATATTCTTCTTTCGTCAACTTTCGTCCAAGTTCCGCTTCTTTCTTCTCTACTTGTTGATCAATCGCTGTATTTAGAAACATCGCTAAAATGATTGGCGCAGGACCATTAATTGTCATCGATACAGATGTAAGCGGATGGCATAAATCAAACCCTTTGTATAATTTTTTCATATCATCTAACGTACAAACGCTTACACCACTTTCACCGATTTTCCCAAAAATATCTGGACGTTCATTCGGGTCTTCCCCATATAACGTGACAGAATCAAACGCGGTACTTAACCGTTTCGCTGGATCGTCTTTACATAAGTAATGGAAGCGCCGATTCGTCCGCTCTGGCGTACCTTCCCCTGCAAACTGTCGCTTCGGATCTTCCTCCTGCCGTTTAAACGGGAATACACCAGCGGTAAATGGAAATGCACCTGGAACGTTTTCTTTATAAAGCCATCGTAAAATTTCCCCGTAATCTTTAAACTTTGGCAGCGCCACTTTTGGAATATTTAACCCTGCTAAACTTTTTGTCGTTAGTGGCGTGACGATTTCTTTATCGCGCACTTTTGTCACAAACTCTTTGGCAGCATATTTCTTTTTCACATCTTCCCATGAAGCTAATAGCTTTCTCGACTCTGGCGTTAATTTTTCCTCATATGATCGCTTTGCCTCTTGTAAAGCTTCCAATGCTTGTTCATGATGGTACTCATTCATCGTTTCGATGGCGCCTTTAAGCTGAAATACACGGCGAGCCATTTCACACTGCTCATTGACGCGCTTATGATATTGACGGATCGTATCGGCAATTTCGCGCAAATAATGGCGACGTTCGTTCGGGATAATGACGTTTTGTTTTTCGACACGATCGACTTTTTGCAACGTCGTCGTCCAATTTGTTCCCATTCGTTCGTTAATTAAGTCGATTAATGCGACAAAGAGCGTATTTGTTCCCGGGTCGTTAAATTGGCTGGCGATCGTTCCGAATACAGGCATTTCGCTAACATCGCGATCAAACAATTGATGGCTTCGTTGATATTGCTTTTGCACTTGGCGCTTTGCATCTTCTGAACCTTGTCGCTCAAATTTATTAATGACAATGAGATCGGCATAGTCGATCATATCGATTTTTTCAAGCTGCGATGGGGCGCCGAACTCGCTCGTCATCACATACATCGCAATATCACAAATATCTTTAATCGCTGCATCGCCTTGACCGATGCCGCTCGTTTCTACGATCACTAAATCAAAGCCTGCCGCTTTAACGACTTCAATTGCATCTTGAATCGCAAGCGACAATTCCGAACGCGAACTGCGCGTCGCTAAGCTGCGCATATAGACGCGCGGGGAAGAAATCGCATTCATGCGAATGCGGTCACCAAGCAATGCACCGCCCGTTTTTTGTTTTGTCGGATCAACCGATAAAATCGCCACTTTTTTCTCAGGAATTTCATTTAAAAAACGACGGACGAGCTCATCTGTGAGCGAGCTTTTGCCGGCTCCACCTGTTCCGGTAATTCCGATAACTGGCACGCGTCTCGCCATCGCTTTCACTTGTTGTAAAACCGCTTCTGCCGTGGCGGCGACTTCGCTATGAGTATTGACACGATTTTCGCACAAGGTAATTAAGCGCGCGACCGCTTGAACGTCCCCGGTTGCTAATCGCTCTACTTCATCAGTAATTTCTTTGACAGTCGGAAAATCGCATTCTTCCATCATGATGTTAATCATTCCTTGCAATCCGTAACGCCGCCCGTCTTCTGGCGAGAAAATACGCGCGATACCATATTCGTGCAATTCTTTTATTTCCCTTGGAATAATAACACCGCCACCACCGCCGTAAATACGAATGTGTGATGCGCCACGTTGTTGCAATAAGTCATACATATATTTAAAAAATTCCATATGTCCGCCTTGATACGATGATACAGCAATGCCTTGCACATCTTCTTGAATGGCAGCGTTCACAATTTCTTCAACCGAGCGGTTATGTCCAAGATGAATGACCTCGGCTCCGCTCGCCTGCAAGATGCGACGCATAATGTTAATGGCCGCATCGTGCCCATCAAACAAACTAGACGCCGTCACAAAGCGAACGTGATGTTTTGGACGATAAATGTGCGCCATGTTTCTCCCATCCCCTTTCGCTATCGCTTCATAAGCCCTTCTAGCAATAGCTTTGTTTGCAATTCAATATATTCATCGAGCGTATACATTTTTTTCAACGCCCAACGACGGAACCCCCACATTTGACCGAGAACGAAAATGTTATGTGCAAATAACTGAATTTCTTGTTCTGTTAATGAAAATACCCCGTTGTCCACGCAGCGTCGTAAAATATGTTCAAACATCGCAACCATTTGTAATTCTTTATTAAGCACATACGGAAGCGATTCTTTACCAAGTGATTTCGCTTCTTGATACATAACGAGCACTTCATCTTGCAGTTCATCAACAACGCGAAAATAGTAATCAATCGCTAATTTTAACCCGTCTAAATCCCCTTTTGTCGTATCGATGGCTTGCTCCATACGATCGCGTACTTCATCGTAAATACGGTCACATACTAAATAAAGAACGTCTTCTTTTTTGCGAATGTATTCGTATAACGTTCCGATGCTAAAGCCAGAAGCGCGGGCAATTTCGCGCGTCGTCGTTTGATGAAACCCTTTTTGTTTAAATAGCGAAATCGCCCCTTTAATCATTTGGTTGCGCCTTTTTTTCACAAGCCGTTCATCTTTTACAGATGCTGGAACTTCACGTTTTTTCATCACATCCCTCCTATTTCGTCAACATTCTTGAAATAACGATGCGTTGAATTTCTTGCGTTCCTTCATAAATTTGCGTAATTTTTGCGTCGCGCATAAAGCGCTCTACTGGATAGTCTTTCGTATAGCCGTAACCGCCGAAAATTTGTACCGCTTCGACGGTCACTTTCATCGCCGTATCCCCTGCAAACAATTTCGCCATCGCTGATTCTTTTCCGTACGGTAAGCCGTTTGATTCAAGCCATGCTGCTTGATATGTTAGTAGACGGGCAGCTTCAATCGCTGTCGCCATATCAGCTAGCTTAAAGGCAATGCCTTGTTGTTCCGCAATTGGCTTGCCGAATTGAACCCGTCCTTTCGCATATTCTATCGCTGCATCTAACGCCCCTTGAGCGATGCCGACCGCTTGCGCAGCGATGCCGTTTCGCCCTCCATCGAGCGTCATCATTGCAATTTTAAAACCTTCTCCTTCTTCACCGAGCAAATTTTCTTTCGGAATGCGGCAATCTTCAAAAATGAGCTCCGTCGTTGGTGATGAACGAATGCCGAGCTTTTTCTCTTTTTTCCCGATCGAAAATCCAGACGTTCCTTTTTCAACAATAAACGCGCTAATGCCGCGATGTTTTTTCTCTGGATCTGTCACAGCAAAAACAACATAAATATCGGCTTCCCCACCGTTTGTAATCCATACTTTTGAGCCGTTTAATACGTAATGATCGCCATCCTTTATGGCACGCGTTTTCATCGCTGAAACGTCAGAACCTGCTCCTGGTTCAGACAAACCGTATGCCCCAAGTTTTTCGCCCGTTGCTAATGCCCGTAAATACGTTTGTTTTTGTTGTTCAGTTCCAAATTTATAAATCGGCCAACTTGCTAACGAAATATGGGCGGAAAGCGTCACCCCTGTTGATGCGCACACCTTTGAAAGCTCCTCCACAGCGATAACGTATGCTAAATAGTCGCTGCCGATGCCACCGTATTCCTCTGGCCACGGAATGCCTGTCAAACCGAGCTCTGCCATTTTATTAAAAATGTCGCGATCAAAACGCTCTTCTTCATCGCGTTCCGCCGCTGTCGGTGCGACTTCGTTTTTCGCAAAATCGCGCACCATTTTTCGTATCATTTCATGCTCTTCACTTAATTGAAAGTTCATTTTCCGATCCCCCTCAGCAAATGTTTACTAATGACAATTCGTTGAATTTCACTCGTTCCTTCATAAATTTCGCACACTTTCGCATCGCGGAATAGCCGTTCAACAGGATAGTCTTCTGTGTAGCCGTTGCCTCCGAAAATTTGTACCGCTTCAATCGCGTTTTCCATCGCTGTTTTTGATGCAAACAGCTTTGCCATCGATGCTTCTTTTCCGCACGGCATGCCGTTTGAGCGTAAAAACGCCGCATGATAAACGAGCAGTTTTGCCGCTTCGACGTTCGTTGCCATATCAGCTAGTTTAAACGCGATGCCTTGTTGTTCCGCAATTGGCTTGCCGAACTGGATGCGCTCTTTCGCATAATTCGTGGCGTGTTCAAGCGCAGCTTCGGCAATACCGAGCGATTGAGCTGCGATCCCGATGCGACCGCTATCTAAATTAGCCATCGCAATTTTAAATCCGTCTCCTTCTTGACCGAGCAAGTTTTCCGCAGGCACGCGCATATCTTCAAACGATAATTGAACAGTGCGCGACCCGTGAAGCCCCATTTTTTTCTCGTCTTTTCCGATGATAAGACCTTGGGTATGTTTTTCAACGATAAATGCGCTTACTCCTTTACTTCCTTTTTCTTCTGGATTTGTACGAGCAAATACGATGTACGTATCCGCTTCCCCACCGTTTGTAATAAATACTTTCGAGCCATTTAGTACGTAATGATCACCATCGCGAATGGCTGTCGTTTTTAAGCTTGCTGCATCCGATCCTGATCCTGGTTCCGTTAGGCAAAACGCCCCTAAATATTCACCTCGCGCTAGCTTCGGCACATATTTTCGCTTTTGCTCTTCCGTTCCGAAATATAAAATCGGATTTGTGCCGACAGACGTATGGACAGATAAAATTACCCCAACGGTTGCGCTCACTTTTGAAATTTCGTGAATGGCGATAATGTATGATGTAAAATCCATTCCTGCCCCACCATATTGTTCAGGGACGGTAACGCCCATAAGACCGAGCTCCGCCATTTTTTCGAGAATCGGGCGCGGAAACTCTCCGCGCTCCATACGCTCAACGAACGGAGCGATTTCATTTTCAGCAAACTCGCGCACCATTTGACGCATCATTTGCTGTTCTTCTGTAAAATGTAAATTCATGATGTCAACCGTTACAGAAAACTTACAAAACTTTATAAATAATCTATTAATTATTTATAAAG
>NZ_JBTZSY010000037.1:0-22191 GCF_054815885.1 Anoxybacillus sp. TBDG-1 | reverse complement strand
CCGCCAAAATTTGTTCCGCACTTTGCCGCCCGACTCCCGGAATCGTATCTAAGAGTTCCAGCTCTTCTTCAAAAGGGCGCGTTCTCTCCTCGATCTCCTGATCTAATCGCGCAATCGCTTCATCTAGGTATTCCACATGCCGCCATTGTTCGGCTAACATCATCCGTTGATGAGGACCGATTACCCCGTGTAATGCGCGCTGGAGTTCTTCCACTTTTTGTTTCAATCTCCCTTTTGCGAGCTGAGCGATGACCATCGGATCGTTTTTTCCTTCGATCAACGCACGAATCATTTTTCGTGCCGATGCCCCATGGATATCGGAGACAACGGACGACAACTTGATGTTCGCTCCTTCCAATACTTTTTGAATCCGATTCAATTCCCGCGCTCTTTCTTCAATCAAACTGCGGCGATATCGAACGAGTTCTCGCAGTTCTCGTTGGGCTCGATCCGGAATATAGCTTCCTTTCAACAATCCATGACGAAGCAAGTTGGCGATCCACTCGGCATCCTTCATATCCGTCTTTCGTCCAGGAACCGCTTTGATGTGCTGTGCATTGACAACAAGCGTTTCGATTTGTTCGAGCTCGAGCAAATTGTACAACGGTTTCCAGTACACGCTTGTCGATTCCATCGCCACGTGCGTCACACCTTTTTCTTTCAACCAGTTTATAAACTCCAGCAATTCATCGGTCATGGTACCGAATGTTCGTATTTCTTTTCCTTCAGGGGTGATGGTACAAGCGGTAATGGATTTCTTATGCACGTCTACTCCACAACAATGTTCATATAATACCTTCATCGCTTTCCCTCCCTGCTTCCTGTCATCAGCTGGTGCAGTAGCCTATGACGAAGCATTCTATCCTGCGTGCTTCCCAACTTGGGAGCGACATTCCGTGGCGCACCAGGCTACTGGGATCCGTCTATGATTCGGACTCTTGCGTACCATAGATGTATCGACCTCATGACCCCAGCTGCAAGGGAGATATTTCGACAATCTTCGTTTTCATCCTTCCGATGGTGCCGAAATTTTTTCGGCATGAGGGTCTTTTATGAAACTCGTTTTGTTCGGGCTTGTAGCTGCCAGTTTATCGATCGGCCCAACGATCGGCGCGATTACGGAATTTGGACCGGCAGAAGCAAGTCACCTGCGCTATCCTGCCTTCGAACAGTGGCGCATGGTGAACTTAGGATCATATTTAGAGCATTTTGATTTTTTATCGGTTTATCAATGGCTAGCGGGGGCGTTTATTCGCATTTCACTTGCGACAGCGCTCATTCCAGAGCTGTTTAATATTACAAATAAAGCATCACGGCGATGGATTTTAATATTTGTATACGTCGTCATTTTCTTCGCTGCGATGACACCGATGAGTGATTATACGTTTTTTCATATGTTAAAAAAATGGCTGTTACCGATTTCCTTTTTCTTTATTTGCTTTCTTTCTACTTTCCTGTTCGTCTTAGCATTAGCAATACGCATAAAAGAGAGGAGAGCTTCTGTATGACGGCTGAAATCATTGTTGATGAGCAAACGTTAAAAGAACATTTTGCCCAATGTAAAGATGTTGTACTTATGCCCGCCACGATTTATTCAGACGAACGAAAGCCGCTTTCGCTTATTTTCGTTTACTGTGAAGAATTATGTGATACAAAACTACTCAAGCAATTTGTTTTCCCGACGATTACACAAATGGGACAACGATATCCGCTTTATTCAGTCACAGATATTGAAAAATATAAACAAATGCCACTTCATTTAATCGGAAAATCTGTATCTGCCCAACAGCTTGATTTTATCATTTTTAATGGAGATTTAGTCATTTACTTTGTGGAAGCAGAAGCGATGTATTCCATTTCGCTTGCTAATCCGCCGAACCGCAACCCAGAGGAACCGAACACGGAAGTATCGATTCGCGGTCCGAAAGATGGGTTCATTGAAGAAGTGGCAAAAAACGTGGCACTCATACGAAAACGGTTAAAAACGAGCAGTTTACACGTTGAGCAAGTAATAATTGGAAAACGAAGCCGAACGAAAGTCGATATTTTATATATTAAAGATATTATTAATCAAGAAACGGTTGCTGAATTAAAGCGTCGCTTAAGCACAATTAATATTGACGCCTTAACCGGAACAAATCAATTAGAAGAATTGTTAAGCGAAAAATACGTTTCTTTATTTCCTGTTTTCGCTTACTCTGGTCGTCCTGATTTTGTTGTTAATGCGCTATTGAGCGGACGATTTGCTGTCTTTATTGACGGCTCACCGACCGCACTAATCGGTCCGACAAATTTAACGTTTTTATTAAATACATCTGAAGATAATAGTACATCGTTTGTGTTCGTTACGGTTCAACGGATCATTCGGCTAATCGGTGTGAGCGTTGCTGTCTTTTTACCGGGCCTTTGGGTCGCAATTATTACGTATCACCAAGACCAACTACCGTTTACGTTGTTGGCAACGATCGTTCTTTCACGCCAAGGCGTACCACTCCCTGCTCCACTCGAAGCATTTATTATGATTAGCTTATTTGAAATTTTTAAAGAAGCAGGGATGCGGCTCCCGATTGCGATTGGACAAACGTTATCGGTCGTTGGCGGATTAATTATTGGGCAAGCAGCAATAAACGCAGGGCTTGCCGCACCCGGTACTCTCGTCGTCATTGCAACATCTGTCATCGCCACGTTTACACTTGTTAATCAATCGCTTGCTGGGACGGTGTCCATGTTACGTTTTATCGTCCTTGCTGCCTCGTCTATGCTCGGGCTGTTCGGATTTATTGCATCGATGTTTTTCCTTCTTATTTATGCAGCGAATTTAACGTCGTTTGGCGTCCCGTATTTAGCGCCGATCTCCCCGATAACTAGAGATATATGGAAAGTTATTATTACAAGTGGGTGGAAAAAGTTTAAAATGCGACCGAAAATGTTAAAAACGAATGATAATACACCGGGTGACGAGTCATGACAAGACTGATTATTTGTTTTTTTTGTTTATTTTTAACAGGTTGCTGGGGGATGAAAGAAATTGATCATCTCGCTTACATTCATGCGATTGGCGTCGACTATGAAGACGGACAAGTCGTCGCCTATGCCCAACTCATTAGCTTTTCAGGACTTGCGAAAGTCGAAGCAGGCGGTGGAAGAGAAAAGTCAACCGTTACGATTGGAAAAGCAACAGGAGAAACATTTAACGTGGCGACAGACCGATTGTATCAAGCCATTCAACAAGGTGTATCATGGGGGCATATTAAAGGGATCGTCTTTACCGAGCGAGCATTAAAAAAGGGGCTCGTGCGTGACGTCATTGATGTACTTGACCGTTACAATGAAATTCGTCATACGATTTGGGCTTTTACTACGAAACAGCCGATTGATCGTTTGTTTGAAACAACACCGTTTTTAGACTATTCACCATATTTTTCACTGCTCGCAAATCCAACAGATATTTACGAACAAAGTTCATTTATTCAACCAAAACGTCTCAATCAACTCGTTGCGGCTTCAAACGAAAAAGCAGTCGTCTTTCCTCTCCCTTCTCTTACAGTGGATGAGAAAAGCTGGACGGAAAATAAAAAAAAGAAACCGATGTTAAAAATGGACGGTGTTTGTTTTTTACATCGTTACAATAAGCAAGCTTGCATCCCACGTCATAAGCTTGATGGATTACGCTGGGTAACGAAAGGGACAGGTCGAACACCGATTTACATTCAACCAAATGGTAAAATGATCGGTACGCTTGTTGTGCTCGGACCAAAAACAAGCGTATCGTACAAAATAAAAGATGGCCGTCCTTTATTTACCGTTCATGTACAAGCTACGGGAAGCATTATTGAACTGCGCGAGCACATGTCTGAGAAACAAATTGTTCAACATGCAACAAAAACAGTTGAGAAAGAAATAAAAAATTTATTTCAGCTTGGAGTAAAAGAAGGTGTCGATACGCTTCAATTATCAAACGCCTTATATCGTCAAAATGTAAACGATTGGCGCAAATATACAACAAACGGATTAGTTGCACTTACAAATGATACGTTAGAACAAATTAACGTGAAATTAAGCATTGACACATACGGAAAGTCGAAAAAATAAAAGCGATGAGCCAGCCTCATCGCTTTTTCACTGCATATATATTCGCTTCGATCCATTCGCCAAGCACATCTTGTGCTGTTTTTTCACGTTCGAGCCAATAGCGCTCAATACGCTTTTCTAATTCGTTCATTTCCTCCTTATTCATTAATACACGCATCAATTGTTGGTCATACGGGTCATTATCATGAAGAATATAAATAAGTCCTTTTTTTCTTAAATAGTGTAAATTCATTTGTTCTTGCCCTGGCAAATACGAAAGCGTAAAAGCAGGCAACTTTTTCGCAAGCACTTCACTCATCGTTACACCGCCCGGTTTTGTCACAACTGCATCAACTTCATCGTATAATTCGTTCATTTTCGCTGGGTCGGAAATGTACCGATACGGACGAATACGCGGATTGTTCCAACTTTTTAATTCATGATATAACGTTTCGTTTTTTCCACATAGTACGTCATAAGTCAGTTGTGTATGGGTGGCGTTCATTAAAAACTGTTTCATTTTTCCTAACCCTTGGTTTCCGCCTGCTACTAAAATCCGTTTATTTGTTCGCCGTTTCATCTTTTGCGCAGGTACGATACGTTCATGAATAGGGATACCTGTAACGATGACACGACGTGACTCGATCCGAAACGTTGTGCATATAGACTGTTTTGCTTCTTCATGCGGAACAAAGTGATAATCAATCGCTGTTTTTCCCCAAATACCGCTTAAAAAGAAGTCAGTATATACGTTAACAACAGGAACGGTTACGATCCCTTTTTGTTTCAACCTTTGCAAAACGTGAGAAGGAAATGAATGCGTGCACACAACAAGATCGGGCTTTTTTTCTTGAAGGAGACGTTTCATCTTTTTTTCAAAATAAAGCAACCACGGCTCCATCGTCGGTTGTTCAAACTTTTTCATCCATCGTCGGTACATCCATTCATACGAATGTGGCGAGAGCGAAATCCAGCGGATGTAAAAATCAGCTACCCTTTTTTCAATCTGTTCATTGCAATAACTAAGAAAATCAAGTTTTTCGCAAGAGACATCGGGGAAACGATGGTATAATGAATAGATGAGTGCATCGGCCACTTGATGATGACCAGATGGCATTTGAAATAAAGGTAGTACGAGAATGTTCATCATTATGCGAACTCCCTTTTATTTTTGTTTTCTACTTTTTACATACAAAGCAACAAAAAATAAACTAAAAAATAATACCGTGAGCCATGGTAACACATGAAGCGGAATATGAATACGCTCCCCAAGAAACTTGCCTACACATATAAATAAACTAATCCAAAATGACGCCCCAAGAAACGATAAAAAGAGAAAAGGAAGAAATGGAAAGCGAACAACTCCAGCCATATACGGAGATAATTGACGAATCCCCGGAACAAAATAGCCAAAAGGAATAACTAGAAAAGCACGTTTTCGGAAGTGACGATACACATAACGATAACGACGACGATGGAATCCAATAAAATGTCCGTATTTGAACAATAGTGGTGAACCGAATGTATAGCCGGCAATATAGGCGACAACCATGCCAACAGTTGCCCCAGAAATCGCGAAAAATAAACTTTTTAATAAATGCAATTGATCGTGTGAGACGAAAATGCCAATGAAAAACAGAAGCGACTCTTCTGGCGCAGGAATACCAACGATGCCGAAAAATAGGGAAAGAAATAACACAATATAACCGTGTGATTGGATATACGTTAAAATGCTGTTCGCTTCCACTTTCCCATTCCCCTTTACTCCTCACTCAACTTTACCCATTTAACATTCGTATGTTGTAACAACTGCTCCAAAGCTTGTAACATGTTTGCGGGCGCATGTTCATCAGCGCCAAATGTTGAACCGCTATCATGCAACACGATGATCGCCCCATCCTCTATACTGTCCATTAATCGTTCATAAAGGCGATCTACACTTAATGTAACGTTCCAATCACCAAGAATATATGTCCACATCACGATTTTATACTTTTTTTGCATGAGCAACATCCATATGTTTATATGTCCCCATGGCGGACGGTAGTATACGGGGCGAACGCCTGTGATTTGCTTGATGATGTGCGCTGATCGATGAAGTTCCCATTCCGCTACAAATGGAGGCAGAAACCAGTTGCTCGTATGATAATAATGATGCAAACCGATCGTATGTCCCTCCGCATGTATTCGTTGAATAAGATGTGGGTATTTTTTTGCTTTCCATCCAACAATAAAAAACGTTGCTTTTACGTTATATTTTTTCAATAGATCAAGCAACTGAGTCGTATACATCGGATCTGGTCCATCGTCAAACGTTAACGCTACACCGCCTTTCACTCTTTTTTGCACACGAAACGAAAAAATACGGATGAACGATGTTGGCAATATACTATAAATGAAAAATGTTGCAATCAACCATATGTATGTCAAATGTCAAAACTCCTTTCTTGATTATACAAAAAGAAGCCGCATGAGTGAAATTTCTCGTTTCCATCGGCAACATTTGCCTCATGTCTTTCCTATTCGACACAAATGTTGTCGATTTCCGGGGAAATTTCCCGAAAAAAAGACGATGTGAAAATACACCGTCCTCATTGTACCATATGTGTTGACAGCTACACAGGGTAAACTCCATGTTTTCGTTCAGAAAATACAACATATTTCGACATATATGCATCTAATCGCCGAATAAGCTCGGAACGTAACTCATTTGGCGCAATAATTCCATCGACAACCATTTCGGAAGCGAGGCGATAAATATCGATGTCTTTTCGATATTCTTCACGTTTTTGTTCTATAAATGCGGCGCGTTCTTCTTCTGGCAGTTCAGCAATTTTATTCGCATACACTGCATTCACGGCAGCTTCTGGTCCCATAACGGCAATTTGTGCATGCGGGAAGGCTAAGCAACAATCCGGCTCAAACGCTGGACCTGCCATCGCATACAATCCTGCTCCGTACGCTTTCCGTACAATGATTGATATTTTCGGAACGGTCGCTTCTGACATCGCTGAAATCATTTTTGCTCCGTGACGAATAATACCTGCACGCTCGACTTTCGTCCCGATCATAAAGCCTGGGATGTCCGCTAAAAAGATAAGTGGAATGTGGAATGCATCGCAAAGTGTAATAAATTTTGCCGCTTTATCTGCGGAATCATGGAATAATACGCCGCCTTTCATGCGCGGCTGATTAGCAATAATTCCAACCGGTTGTCCGTTTATGCGGGCAAGACCTGTAATTAGCTCAGGTGCAAATAATTTCTTTATTTCACAAAATGAGTCTTCATCAATGACGTGATCAATTAAATCATACATATTGAACGGTGCATTTTGATTTTGCGGAATAATTTCTTCTATCGTTTTATTAAATGGTTTTGGTTCTTTCGGCTCAGCCATCGGCGGTTTTTCACTAAAATTCGCTGGAAAATAAGATAAATATTTACGTGCGAAAGCAATTGCCTCTTCTTCAGTTTTTACAAGCACGTCACCGCAACCTGAAACAGAACAGTGCATGCGCGCACCACCCATCTCTTCAAGTGTCACTTTCTCACCAATGACCATTTCAGCCATGCGCGGTGAGCCAAGATACATCGAGGCATTCCCTTCGACCATAATGACGATGTCACAAAACGCAGGAATGTATGCACCACCGGCTGCCGATGGTCCGAACAATAAACAAATTTGCGGCACTTTTCCAGACAGTTTCACTTGATTGTAAAAAATGCGTCCTGCCCCACGTCTGCCTGGAAACATTTCAATTTGATCCGTAATGCGGGCGCCTGCTGAATCCACTAAATATAAAATCGGGCAACGTAATTTATCTGCCGTTTCTTGAATGCGGATAATTTTTTCTACCGTACGCGCCCCCCACGAACCTGCTTTCACCGTCGAGTCATTTGCCATCACGCATACCGTTTGTCCGTTAATTTTTCCGACTCCTGTCACGACGCCATCTGCCGGCAATCCGTCCGCTAAACAGTTGGCAAAAAAGGCATCTTCAAATTGTAAACCTTCATCGAATAGAAGTTTCAGACGATCGCGCACAAACAGCTTTCCTTGCTCGGCATTTTTTTCATGATATTTGCGCGCGCCTCCTTGTTCAATTTGTTTTCGTTTTTGTTGTAGTTGTTCAACAAGCGATAATTGTTCGTTTGAAATCATGTTCCTTACTCCCCTTTATATACCGGTTTTCGTTTTTCTTTGAACGCTTGTAATCCTTCTAGTCGGTCGTTTGTATGAATCGTTCGTTCGTAAGCCATTTGTTCAATCACAAGCCCTGTTTGTATATCCACTTGCACCCCATGATTGATCGCTGCTTTTGCTTGTGAAACGGCAATCGGAGCGTTATTGGCGATTGTTGTCGCTATCGCAAACGCTTCATCTAACAATTGTTCATTAGAAACGACGCGCTCGACTAAACCAATCCGCACAGCTTCTTGAGCTGAAATACGTTTTGCGGTATAAATCATCTCCTTTGCCCGACCGATGCCAATTAGTCGCGGAAGACGTTGCGTTCCGCCCGCACCAGGGATGATCCCAAGCGATGTTTCCGTCAGCCCCATCACCGCATGTTCAGCAGCAATACGAATGTCACATGCGAGCGCCAACTCAAGCCCACCGCCAAATGCTCCTCCGTTTAACGCACAAATGACAGGCTGAGGCAGTTGCTCAAATCCGTTAATCGTCTCTCGAATGAGCGCGACTGTTTGACGTACTTGCGTTTCGTCCATTTTTGCTCGCTCTTTTAAATCTGCTCCTGCACAAAATGTTTTTTGTCCCGCCCCGGTAACAATGACTGCGCGCACGTTTCGATTCAGCTTAAGTTCCGCTTGAATGCGTTGCAACTCGCTTAACATTTTTAGTGAAAGGGCGTTTGCGGCATCTGGTCGGTTTAACGTGACAACTGCTACCCCCGCATCAATCGTCGAATAAAGAACGGCTTCCATCATGATGCATTCCCCCTTACAACATGTAGATGGTGACTCGAGAGCGGACGGCCAATCTTTTCTTCAATCCATCGTGCCGCTTCCGTTAACGGGTCAAGGTAAACACCACAATCGATGCCCATTTGGGTAAGCATATATACTAAATCGTCTGTCGGTAAATTGCCAGATGCCCCTGGAGCATATGGGCAGCCACCTAGCCCCCCAAGCGAGCTATCAAAAATCGTCATTCCCATTTGCAAAGAAGCGAACACATTGACAAGCGCCATACCGCGCGTGTTATGAAAATGGAGTGCCATCCGCTCCGCTGGAAACCGCTTCAGTAACTGTTCTAACGTTCGTTGCACTTGGATCGGATTAGCAACACCGATCGTATCACCGAGCGACAGCTCATCAATGCCAAGTTCAAACAACCGTTCAGAAACAGCAATTACGCGCTCGACGCTAACTTCCCCTTCATACGGACAGCCAAACACCGTTGATACGTAGCCGCGAACGGTTTTGTTTGCTCGCTTCGCCTCATCAATGACTTCCTTCAGTACGGGATACGTTTCTTCAATAGATTTATTAATATTTTTTCGGTTGTGCGTTTCGCTTGCTGACATAAATACGGAAACTTCATCGATATTAGCGGCTAAAGCGCCTTCTAGTCCTTTTTTGTTTGGCACAAGTGCAGCGTATGTCACACCTTCTACACGCTCAATACGGGAAGCGACTTCGTACGCATCGGCAAGCTGTGGAATCCATTTTGGATGGACAAACGATGTCACTTCAATATATGACAATCCTGTTTTTGATAGCTGATTAATCCATGCAATTTTATCTTCTGTTTGAATAAATACCGGTTCGTTTTGCAATCCATCACGCGGGCCGACTTCTTTCACCGTTACGCGCATACATGTCCCCCTATTCGATTTCAAGTAATACGTCCCCTTCGTTTACGAAATCCCCTTCTTGCACACGAATCGCTTTGACGACTCCTCCCACTTCGGCAGCGATCGGAATTTCCATTTTCATAGATTCTAAAATAACAACATCTTGTCCTTCTTCAACAACATCCCCAACTTCAACAACAATTTTCCATACGTTTCCTGCCATCAATGCGACAACTTCATGCATGTGTTTTGCCTCCTTTTTTGTTTATATACGTATTCACAAAGTTCGTTGTCGTATGTCCTTGTTGAAATGCTTCATGCGTCAATACGTTAATTAGCATCGGAATGTTCGTTTTAATTCCTTCAATTTTATATTCATGTAAAGCCGCAATCATGCTTGCAATAGCTGTTTGCCGATCCCTTCCTTTAACGATGCATTTTGCAATCATCGGATCGTAAAAAGGAGTGACGACCGATCCGCTTTGTACAGCAATTTCATGGCGCACATGTTCCCCCTTTGGCAGTTGTAACGATGTAATCGTCCCTGGCGAAGGAAAAAATGTGTTTGGATCTTCAGCGTAAATGCGCACTTCAATCGCATGTCCTTCTCGCTTCACTTCGGCTTGTGTAAAAGATAGCGGTTCCCCCGCTGCGATGCGCAATTGTTGCTCAACAATGTCAATACCTGTAATTTCTTCTGTTATCGGATGCTCGACTTGCAAACGTGTATTCATTTCTAAAAAGTAAAAGTTTTTTTGCTCATCTACGAGAAATTCGATCGTTCCTGCGTTCGTATATCCGATATGTTTTGCCGCGCACACAGCCGCTTCTCCCATTTCCCGACGCGTCTTTTCATCTAAAAACGGTGAAGGGGCTTCTTCGACAACTTTTTGATGGCGACGTTGGATGGAACATTCCCTTTCCCATAAATACACGCAGTTTCCGTATGCATCCGCTAACAGTTGAATTTCAATATGGCGTGGATTGTTGATATATTTTTCAACATACATCGCCCCATCTCCAAAGAAGGAAGCTGCGCGACTTTTATTTCCTTCAAATGCTTTCCGGAGTTGCTCTTCATCGTAAACAAGCTGCATGCCGATGCCTCCGCCCCCTGCGGACGCTTTTAACATAACAGGATAGCCAATCTCGCTTGCTACGTTCGCTGCCTGATCAACATCCGCAAGCGGAAAGGAGATGCCGGGCACAATCGGCACCCCAGCTTCCGCCATCGTCTGTCGCGCTTCAATTTTGCTCCCCATTTTCGCAATAACGTCTGGTTTTGGACCGATAAATACGATTCCTTCTTCTTCGCATCGCTGAGCAAATGTTGCATTCTCTGAAAGCAAGCCGTAACCTGGGTGAATGGCTTCTGCCTTCGTTTCTTTGGCGATGGAAATAATTTTTTCGATATTTAAATAACTCTCATTTACACGCGCTTTTCCAACGACATACGCTTCATCCGCTTGCTTTACATGAAGCGAATCAGCATCGGCTTCCGAATAAACGGCAACTGTTTGAATGCCAAGTTTTCGGCATGTGCGAATGATGCGCAACGCAATTTCTCCTCGGTTAGCAATAAGTACTTTTGAAAACATTTTCTTCCTCCTTCATGTTTCATTTTCTAATGGAACGTTCGTTGCTATGGATTGTGCAAGCATGAAATGATAGCGTTTGTTAGAAATGGTGCATAGAGGTTATGCATATTCGTAGCTTCGTATTTTGCGAGGAATGTGAGTGCATCTTAGCATCCTAATTGACGGGCAATGACGAGCCGTTGAATTTCCGATGTCCCTTCACCAATTTCCATCAACTTCATATCCCGAAGATGACGTTCAACACCGTATTCTTTCATATACCCGTATCCACCGTGAATTTGAATCGCTTGATTGCAAATATGAAAACCTGTTTCAGAAGCAAATAATTTCGCAAACGCTGCCTCTTTCGTAAACGGTTTGCCTTGGTCTTTTAGCCATGCTGCTTTGTACACCATATTGCGCGCAAGTTCAAGTTGCATCGCCATGTCGGCAAGTTTAAATTGAATGGCTTGAAACTTGGCGATCGGTTGACCGAACTGCTTTCGTTCTTTCGCATATTGAAGCGCCTTTTCAAATGCAGCTTGCGCGATTCCAACAGCTAATGCTGCAATGGATATGCGTCCGCCATCTAGCGTATATAAAAACTGCTTAAATCCTTTTTTCGGATCGCCTAATATATTTTCTTTTGGCACACGCACATCTTGCAAAACAAGCTCACACGTATTCGATGCGCGAACGCCCATTTTGTCATAATGGCAGTTAATCGTAAACCCCGGCGCATCTGTTGGAACGATAAAAGCGGAAATAATATTTTTTCCTCGTTCATCTTTACCGGTGACAGCGGTTACAATGACTTGCCGTGCATACCCTGCATTTGTAATCCAACATTTTTCTCCGTTAATGACGTATTCATCGCCATCTAAAACGGCGCGCGTTTGCGTTCCCCCTGCGTCAGATCCTGCATTCGGTTCTGTCAATCCGAACGAACCGAACGTTTCACCTTTTGCCATCGGCACGAGCCATTTCTCTTTTTGTTCTTCTGTCCCGAAATAATAAATCGGGCTAGCACCGAGCGATACAGCTGCCGCATAACTTAACCCTGTTCCACCACACGCTCGACCAATTTCTTCAACTGCAATCGCATATGAAATCGTATCTCCACCCGAGCCGCCATATTGTTCAGGGAACGGAATGCCAAACAGACCGAGCTCGCCCATTTTTTTGAACGTCTCAATTGGAAAAATCGCCTCCTCATCCCATTTCGACGCGTATGGAGCAATTTCCTTTTCCGCAAAATCGCGAACCATTTCTTTAATCATTTGTTGTTCTTTCGTTAATTCAAAATGCATCGCTTTTTCCCCCTTTGAAAAAATAAAATATGTGAAACCAACAAGCCTGTTTTTTTTCAAACCGACTAGTTGGTCTGTTTCCTTTACAACACCCGTCATTCGTCGCTTACATGCGACAAAAGAAATGACGAAATGTCTTCATCACGCTTCGCTTCTTCTGTCAAAAGCGAGTGTAAAATTAAATCATTAAAAGCAACTGCGATTTGTTCAATAGACATTGGACCATCAGGCTTATACCATTTGTACATCCAGTTTACCATTCCTATAATTGACAATCCTGCTAATTCAATAGATATTTCTGAGCGAAACTGCTTTGCTTCAATGCCTTCACGAAGCACTTGAAAAATAATTTGCTTATACTGTTCACGTTTTGCATTAATTTTTTCAGCGTATGCTGGCTTTAAATACGCCGCCTCTTGATTAAATACTGTAATGTGCGGTTTATATATATGAAAAACCCTCACAAATGAATGAATGATCGCACATAACCGTTTTGTCGGGGTCTTATATTTTACATATGCTTCTTGCGCTTTATTTAGCACATACGTAATAAATACATCGTGAATGTGGTAAAGCAATTCATCTTTTGATTTAAAGTTATGATAAAATCCCCCTTTTGACGCTCCACATTCGGCAACAATGCGATCGACCGTCACCCCATGATACCCATACTTTTCAAACAATGTAAGCGCTGTTTCAATAATGCGCTCTTTTAATTGCTTTTCAACCATACACATAAACTCCTTTTTGTTGTATTTTAACATAATATTCAGAAAAATTTAATAGTTTTTTTATAATTCTATTAAATAGTTTTAAAGGAAAAAAATAAAATCATTGAAATGTTTTACATATTTAAATATAATAATATTCAGAAAATTTTAAAAGGTGGCTGCAATGAATACGAACAAATATATCCACACTCTAACAACAATTCTTACACCCTATTTCAACGTTTATCGGGATGAAAAGCTCGACACGTTTTCTTTACCTTTTTATGCACATTACCATCGGCGCGATGAGAAATATTTTATGACAAAAAAATCTAAAATTTGGGCAGTTGAAAATGAACAGTTCATTTTTGCATGGCAAAAAGACGACATCGTCACCAAAGAAGACGTCATGCAATTTTCGCAAACTTTCGTCAATCATTTACCAAACTACATCTCTAATCATCAAGATCATATGTCTACCATTTTCATCGGCGCCATTGTCGCACCACGCGCATGTGATGAAGCAGTAAAGGAGGTGAAACGATTTCGAAAGCTACAGTTTATTCGTTTCGGATTACATGGTTGGATCGAATGTTATGTCGTTATTATCGCTTTAGAAACGAAACAATTATTTACTCATCGAAAAGCTCGGTCATTTACACATGTTTTTGAAAAACCATTTGAGGAGGATGTGCATTGAATTTATTAACATTGTTACTTGTTTGTGGGGTTATTTTAGTCATTGCCTACTTTACATATGGACGCTTTCTTGAAAAACAATTAAAAGTCGACTACAACCGTAAAACACCGGCACACGAAATGTATGACGGTATAGATTACGTACCAGCGAAAAAACCTGTTTTACTCGGACATCATTTCGCTACAATCGCTGGAGGCGGACCGATTGTCGGACCAATCACAGCTGCTGTGTTCGGTTGGTTTCCAGCTGTTTTATGGATTATGATTGGAAGCATTTTTATTGGCGGTGTTCATGATTATACGTCACTACAAGCTTCCATTCGTCATAAAGCACAATCAATCGGAACGATTATTAAACAATATATGGGAAGTCGCGGACAAGTATTATTTTTAACTTTCTCCATCGCAACACTTATGCTCGTCGTCGGGGTATTTATTATTTTAGTTACAAATACGTTTGTCGCTGTTCCACAAGCGGCTACAGCATCCGTTTTATTTCTCGGTATTGCGATGATTTTCGGCTTTATTGTCAATCAAATGCGAATGAATTTATTTGTAGCTAGCGTACTTGGAGTTATTGCGATGCTTTTATCTGTATGGGTTGGCATTCAATACCCACTTTCATTAAGCGCAACAACATGGTCACTCATTTTATTAGGCTATGCATACGCGGCATCAGTATTGCCTGTATGGATTTTGTTACAACCACGGGACTATTTAAACTCATTTCTTTTATACGGCATGATCGCTGGAGCTGCTGTCGGTATGATTATTGCAGCACCGACCATCCAATTCCCAGCATTTACCGGGTTTTATAACGAAAAGCTCGGATTTTTGTTCCCCATTTTGTTTATTACAATCGCTTGCGGTGCCATTTCTGGCTTCCATTCGCTCGTTTCATCGGGAACGACCGCAAAGCAGCTTGATAACGAGAAAAACGGGCGATTTATTGCATATGGTGGTATGTTGTTAGAAGCATTTTTAGCCATCATCTCTGTTGGAACGGTCGCATATTTAACTCAAGCTGACTTTGCTACTCGTATGAGTGAGCTTGGTGGACCAATTGGTACATTTTCTGCTGGCGTCGGTTACTTTATGTCTCATGTCGGCATCCCAGAAGCAACAGCTGTCACATTCACTGCTCTCACCGCATCAGCATTTTTATTAACAACTTTAGATTCTGCAACGCGGTTAATGCGTTACGCCATTCAAGAACTCGGTGAAGAACGGACAAGTGCATTTAAAAATAACCATGTTGCAACAACAGTCGGTCTCATCGGGGCTGGAGCACTTGCATTATCAGGAACATGGCAATCCGTTTGGCCGCTTTTCGGGGCAGCGAACCAAATGCTCGGAGCGCTGGCTTTGCTAGCTGTTTCCGCATGGCTCATGAAAATTGGTGCCAAATCATTTTATGTTGTCATCCCGATGGTGTTTATGCTCGTTGTGACCATCGCTGCTCTTTGCGTGTTAATGTATCAAAACGCATTAGCACAAAATTGGCTATTGGCCGGATCAGCTTTCGTCCTGTTCGTGTTATGCATTTTCTTAGCCATTGAAGGATGGAGCTCCATGGCAAAAACAACGAAAAAAGAAGTCGTTTCTTCTCACCAATAAGTGAAATCAAGCTAGCGCCTTTATTGCGCTAGCTTGATTTTCATATATGATCGTAAAGTCGAAAACGGAATAAGAAATTCACGAATGCCGACAGCGTACGGGGCAATTTCGTATAAACCATAATAAACGACAATACCGTCTTTCGTCACATAGTAAGGCTGGTCGTTCGGCATGTTTTGTACGACAGCAATCGCATTGTCAAAATATAGATCATTTTCTTTTTTAATTTGGGCGATGATTTCGTCCTTTATCACTTGTTTGTAGTTCGTTCCTTTTTTAAATAAATCGCCCAGTTGCAACGATTTTCCTTTATAAAAATCGAAATTGTTTGGCACTTTCACAGTCATGCCGTGCGCCCCGCCTGTATAGCTGTATAACGTAACAGGAATGCTTAAAATGCCATGTTGATTGTACGTCACCTCATAATTACTGACCGCCGCATGCAAGCGATACGGAAATCCTTCTTTTTTGCTTATCTCCATATTTTCATGCGCTTCTTTTTCGACTTGACGCTTTAAATCAAGTGATTCCTTTCGTAATAAGCGGTTCACTTGGCGCTGAAACGATGGGTTGACTGAACCTGATACAATTGGAATGTTTAAATCGACTTCCATTAGTTCATTTGTATATTTCATTTGCTTCGTTGTCACAGTAAGTGGCTGACTGTAAGCTGTTAACATAAATAGTGCCAACACGATTATCCATATGTTTCGTTGTCTGAACACGCCGTTCACCTCGTTTGTTTTACCGAAAGTTTGCGTTCAAACAAACGAATTTATGCGTGCTATTATTTTAACACTTGTTTCACTAATTCTCGATTTCGCTCTTTAAACGCTTCGTGATGTGATGACACCACCGCATAATGAACAATATCTTAATTAAAATCATGTGCTTTCAGTTCCTCCATAATCAACCTAATATATGTTGAATGGGAAGCAACTTTATCTATTGTTTGAGAACATATTTTTGCAATCGCATTGCCTTGATGAAATATTAGTAAGACTGGGGGATTACAATCAATAGCAACAAATTTTTTTGCAACATCCATTTTTAAAAAATAAATTGGAACATCTATTCTGCTTTTCAACTTTCTGAATGCATTAATACAATTAATACAAGAAGTTTCGTCGAAAATGGCGACAATGGCGTAATGCAACTGAGAAATCTTATCCAAACTTGTTATCTCTGTTTGTTTAATAAAAATTTCTGACAGTTTGTAATTGATTATTCCATAGCAAAAACTTAACAATGTTAACAACAATATTAATGAATTAATCATCCCTTATTTCACCTCCTGAATCCGTGACAAAACATCTTTACAATCGTCGCAAACCGTTGATACGATAAGGAAAATGACATGGGTGACTTTTCATCAAGTAGGTGAATGCGATGAAAGATTTCCCGATTCGGTTTGTGTTGACAGATGAAGCCATTACCCCAAGTGCAGGGCTTGCCCTCGTTGGCTATTTGCTCCATCAAACGAAACGGGATAAACGAGTAAATGACCTTCGGCTCCCAACGGTTCGTCGAGATGTGCACATTTCCCATAGCGACGTCATTCGCTCGATGATCGGCTTGCTTGCCACAGGAAAAACAGACGTTGATCATATGGAGGCACTTCTCGTTTTTAACTGCCGCCATCCGTCGAGCTCGTCCACTGACCTCGTCCCGTCTGCTTGTTCGCATGGATGCAGGAAACGATGCGGAAGCGAATGTGTATACGTAGACTTTGTCATCAAGCGAAACTTACGCCGAGAATCGAAAGCGCTTTGGTTCCAGATCGCTTCGCAAAAGGGCAGACGCGTCGATGATGGACAAACAGAAGGAGTACAAACGTATGAGTTATGCTTTCCACAGACGGCAGCGATCGACGGACACACGTATACGTACGTTCAAATCACCCAAGCGACGGAACGAACGATGGAACGAAATGGACAGCTGATGCTCGTTCCTGATGACGAAGTCGAAAGCTACTGGGTGCGTCTCGAAGGATACGAGCATGTTCGAATGGGTGATGTGCTCGCGTTGTATCACGATCATGCGACATGTGAACAGTTTCATAGTGAACTGAAAAGCGACTTAGATTTAGAGCGGCTTCCATCTGGGAAGATGAAAACGAATACGCTCGTGTTGGTCATGGGAGCATTCGTGTACAACCTTCTTCGCCTGATTGGACAAAATCTATTAAGCGATCCGAGACATCCGTTGCACCACAAAGTGAAACGCCGTCGCATCAAGACGATCATTCAGACGGTGATCACGATGGCAGGATGACTCGTTCGCCGATCACGGCAGCTATGGATGAAACTGACGCGAAGGAGTGGGTATGGTATACTCCTACTGAATGTGTATCAAAAATGGAAAG
Organism: Anoxybacillus sp. TBDG-1; assembly: GCF_054815885.1. Lineage (NCBI taxonomy): Bacteria > Bacillati > Bacillota > Bacilli > Caryophanales > Anoxybacillaceae > Anoxybacillus > Anoxybacillus sp. TBDG-1. The sequence continues at coordinate 4,022 of NZ_JBTZSY010000037.1, read as the reverse complement.
AAGTAAGATAACAAACATATGTTCGAATACTCATATCCATTACTATCCCCTGTACTTTTTTGTCTCTTCTTTGTTTACATCTCCACAAAAGGAGATTTATCTCATTTTTCAACATGAAAGTGGTGCAGGGAATCATCAAAAAAAGAGATGTATGGATCATATATCCACAGAACTGACACCAAAATCAAAGTTGATTTCTAACCATCACGGATTCAAGTCACCTTTATACAAATATGTTCTTATCTAAAATTTCATTATTATGGAATAAAAAATATCCCTTCTCCCTATTCATCATATCTCTAACGAAGGAAATGTAATCCTTTATGCCAACTTCACTTAAGCGTGCTAGATAATTATCAACAAAAACGTCCTCACGCGATAGTAAAGAATTTTTAGCTTGGAATTTCATTCTCTCGAATGTGGTTTCATACAAGATAACACTTTGATTTACTGCCATATTTTTGATTCGTTCGAAGTCTTTTAGACTAATCTGAGCTGCTGATTTTAGTGTGGACTTAATTGTATTTATTACTTCTAGTAGCTTATCAGAAGAAAAAAGTGCAGTAATGCCCAAAACCCCTGCAATGGTATAAGGTAAATAGTAAGAAAATGTTTGGTAAGATAGTCCTCTTTTTCTTAGTTCCTTTATCAAAAGTGCATTCTGTCCAGAATTTGTAAGATGAAAAGTGAAAATCTCAGGTAAGATATATTGATGAATATCACTTGTCTCAAGGTAAGAAAGTATATTCAAAATCGATACATCATGTAAGGACTTCTCAACAATAAGTGAAGTACAATATTCAAAATTTGATATCTTGTAACTTTTATTTTCCTTGCGAATGTTTTCTATGTAATCCAATGCTTCATATAGCTGTTTCTCATCAACACCTCCATTTATGGAAACCACAAGTGGAGACTTTAATATTTTATTGTACCAAGTGTCAGATAGTTGTTCTAAATCGAAGTTTAAAATGTTGTTTTCCGAGCCTAAAATAGGAAGTGACAGTGAGCTCTGTTCCTTAAAAATACATCTTGAAATATTATCTAAAACATTCTCTAAGAGGTCTGATTGATACATCTTTATTTCTTCAATAACAACTGCTCTTTCTGATTCTATAATCTCATTAGTTATTTTGGGCGAGAAGATTTGATCAGCTACCTTTCTTAGACAATGTAAAAAATCCTTTCTATTTACCGTTACGTTAAAACTAATATATTCTTTACTTGTTATACACTCTACTTTTCCACCCCTATTTTCAATAAATGCTTCAAATTCTTGCTTGTTTATTATATGCTCTAAAAAGTGTGAAATACCGTTATTAATCTGTGTTTCATAAGCAGAACCAAACTGAAACCAAAAGCCGAAAGAAACAACCTCTACGTTTTTTTGACATTCGCAAATAACCCGAATCCCATTTTTCAATTTCTTTTTTATTTTCACCATTATCACCGCCAAGAGTTAGATTAACAAACAATTTGGATATTAGAATTTCACGCATCATTCCCGACTGTTCTATATCTCATTACTTTATTCTCAAACCTATTCATGCTCAATCTGTATATTATAGCTGATAAAAAATTACACGCTATGGCTATGATAAAATCTGTGATCCCTAAACTCGGAGATATAAACATATACTTGTAAAAAATGAACAAGAGTAAAAAACCAACTAGTAGTGATAAATAAGTGATGTTTGTTTGCGGGATTTGCTCAGTAATTACAGATGATTCGGAAGGTTTGGAGTAAACTTCAATATTGATGTCAAACAATGATATACTCAAAGTAGTAATTACTAAGCTAAGCAAGCTAAAAAAAGTGATCATGATAATTGATACAAACGATCTTATGGATAAATTTAAAAAAAACACATACACCGTAATTATCAATAAACTAGGCACTAGTAGTATGACAAAACCTAGAATTGCTTTTGAAAAAAATAATTTTCTCCCATCTACACCTGTAAATATATACCATTTAACAACCCCTTTATCTAAGTGAAATGAAGAAATTACAATTTCACCTAATACCAAAAAGGTAGTTATTATTGATATTTGAAATACAAACCATTCCCCATGGCTTTGTGATAAGGGAAGATAATCAATTAAGAAAGAGAGTCCTTTTTGTTCAATCATAAATAAAATGGAAACATGAACAATGATCCAAACATAAAATCTAATTTTCGTAATCGGGTTAACAAGTAATAAAATAGCATCTTTGAATACGATTGGACTTTTAATCATCTTAACAAAAGAAACACGTTCCTTGCCGTTATGAGATGTTTGAGGAATTTTGTTAAAATTATCTACACTAATCATATAGAAACGATCTATTACATTTGGTTTTACATAGATGAAAAACAAGGCAAACAAAGCAATGACAAAATAAATGACCAACGGCACAGTCACAACATTCATTTTTGTAAGTGCTACACCTATGAGGGAGAATAGTAGAACTATTTGTATCACAAATACAAATAAAATTAGCCATTTCATCGATTTAATAAACTTAGTAGAAAATAAAACAAATAAAATAGCTAACAAAAATGACAGAAAGGAACAGATAAAGAAAACAACGAAATAGAATAGAGCTAGTGCTAAATGGGCAGTTGAAAAATACAAAGAAATACCCAAAGCTATGATTGCGTTCTTGACAGCATTAATAAAAGATATTGCTAAAATAATTGATGATTTGTTAATACCTGTAACAAAAAGGAAAGTCAAGTCATTTAAGGAAAACAATTTTTGATAAATATTCAATACCGTTTGCAACCAACTAATAACAACAGCTTGCAATATAATAAACAATACTATTTCTGTTGGTGTGAAAAGTTGAGATGGATTCACGATAAATCCTAGAAGAAGAGCCCCAATTATTACTGTTATTGCTTTCAAAAAAACCAACCATTTATTACCTATTCTCCACAAATTCATTTGCTCTTTAAAATACGTTCTAACGATAACAGTTACTGGAGTTTCCATTGAGTTTACCCCCATTCAAGATATCGCTTTCAAAAATACACCTTCTAAATTTTTTTCCTTATACTTCTCTTTTAATTCTACAAGTTCCCCTTGTTCAATAATCTCTCCCTTTTCGATAATAATAATTCGATGAGCTAACTCTTCAACCACATCTAAAATATGCGTTGTAAGTAAACACGAGACTCCTTGTTGCTCATTTAACACTTTGATAAGATCTTTTATTTCTCTAGCAGATCTAGGATCCAAACCGTTTGTAACCTCATCTAAAATAAGAAGTTTAGGGGAATGAATAAGACCGCATGCAATGGAAACTTTTTTCTTCATTCCTAAAGAAAAATTTTTGATCAGCTCGTCTTCAAAATCTTTCAAATTCATGACAGACAGAAGTTCATGAATCCTATTTGATAAAACACTTGTTTTCATGTTATACAATCTCCCTATAAAACCTAACATTTCTTTCGGAGTTAATCCCTCATAAAGGATAGGAGTATCAGGAATATATCCAATTTTACTCATAATATCCTTATGATGATCAGTTATATTCATACCAAATATCTCTATATGCCCTTCGGTTGGCAAAAGTTGTCCTGTCAGCATCTTAATTGTTGTCGTTTTTCCCGCTCCATTTTGACCGAGAAAACCTAAAATCTCCCCTTTTTTTACAAAAAAATTAATATGTTTAACAACATAAACATTCCCAAACTTTTTACAAACACCTTGAACATTTACATCGTACACATTGGTTCACCCACCATTTACTTGTATGTTATTCCATCTCGATCAACAAAAAGGAGAGGAGATACCCCTCTCCAATCTTATCATAGGGAACATAACAGCACCTCTTCACTAACAAACAAGCCCCAATAGTCTTGTTCCCAAACAAATTAATCCACCATTTTTCTCCTCTTTAACAACTTTAACTTTCATTTTTTTCACCTCCCTCGTAGCCATATAATCTCCCCCTTTATTTCGGTCTATTTTATTTTTTAGGTTCATCACCAAATTTTGTGATTTAGTGACAAAAAAGAGAAAGCACTGACGAG
>NZ_JBTZSY010000036.1:0-22545 GCF_054815885.1 Anoxybacillus sp. TBDG-1 | reverse complement strand
TCAGACAACTCGTGTTAACTACTACACCTGTGGATGCTGGCTGGGGCATTGCTTCGTCATGGAACACGCGTATTTTACAATCCTACATCCAACAAACCTACGGCGTTTCGATGTCATGTGAAGGCATTCGCAAGTTGCTGCATCGTTTGCGTTTATCGTGGACACGCCCCACTTACAAGCTCGTTAAAGGGGATCCCAAACGTCAAGCTGCATTTCAAAAAGAACTTGAATTTGTAAAAAAACTAATTACCGAGAATGCCATGCTGTTTTATGTGGATGAGACACATGTTCGCGCTTATCAAGCTCTACGTACGACATGGGCAGAAGTAGGAAATCAAAAACAAGTGCCAAGCTACGGTCACCACGCTCATGTTTCCATTTTTGGCGCCGTCGATGTTCAACAAGGCGATGTTGTATTTCATCGCGCATCATCCGCCAATGCCGAAACGTTCCTCGACTTTTTGCGCCTGTTGAAAGAGAAATATGCGGATCGATTCCTCGTGCTTGTATTGGACAATGCGCGTATTCATCATGCCAAGATGGTGCAAGCCTTTCTTGATGGCGAGGAAGGCGATGCTTTTCATTTCATCTTTTTGCCACCGTATTCCCCACAGTTGAACCCGATTGAACGGCTGTGGAAGTGGTTGAAAGATGAAGTGATTGCCAACGTTTTTCACAAGGATCAAAACGACATTGCACAATCCATTACTCGTTTTGAACAGTACGTTCTACAACACCCGGATGAGGTGTTGCGTCGCATCGGGTGTACTGCGTAAATCAGAGGTTAAAATGTCAATTTGGATGTATAATAATAGAGTAACGAAGGGTTAAATTCGTTGTCAAATTTGGAAACAAACGAAAAAAGAGGCTGTCTTCAACCTCTTTTCGATGCATGCCAACGCCATGCGCTTGCGATAATGTCTTCTAACGAACGAGTCGCTTGCCAACCGAGTTCTCGGGAAATTTTTTCCGATGAAGCAACAAGTCGAGCAGGGTCTCCCGAACGGCGCGCCGTATATTCAATCGTTGCTTTTTTCCCTGTGACACGCTCGCACATGTCAATCACTTCTTTGACCGAATAGCCGAGCCCATTGCCTAGATTGTATACTGCTGTCTTTTTCTCGTCGGAAAGAAGAGCGTGCAACGCAACAATATGAGCTTCCGCTAAGTCCGTAACGTGAATGTAATCGCGAATACATGTGCCGTCTGGTGTATCGTAGTCTGTACCGAACACCGAAATTTTATCGCGCAATCCAAGCAAATGTTGCAAAATGAGCGGAATTAAGTGCGTTTCCGGGTGATGATCTTCCCCGATTTCACCGCTTTCATGCGCACCTGCCGCATTAAAATAACGCAAGACGACGTAACGTAAATCATACGCCGATGCAAAATCTGAAAGCATATGTTCGATCATTAACTTCGAACGGCCGTATGGATTAATCGGATTCGTCGGACATTGTTCCGTAATGATATCAACGTTTGGAATACCGTACACAGCAGCTGTCGATGAAAAAATAAATCGCTTCACGCCGTATTCCATCATCGTTTCTAATAACGTTAACGTTGCAGCGACGTTGTTTTTATAATATTTCATCGGCTCGACAACCGACTCGCCAACTAAACTATTCGCCGCAAAATGCATAACCGCATCGATCGGATATTTTTCAAAAATACGCACGAGCATCGCTCGATCGCCTAAATCTCCATGCACAAACACCGCTCGTTTATCGACTAAATACCGATGTCCTGTCGATAAATTGTCCAGTACAACGACCGGTTTCGTTTCAACTAATTGTTTTACGACATGGCTACCGATATATCCCGCTCCACCAACGACTAAAATCATACACAAACTCCTTTCAGTCCCATCTATAACCATATTACTATACATATATGGAAAAATCGATCATCATTTCTGTCTTACTTCACCGGTTTTCGCCCGATCGAATAATATTCGATGTCATATTTTTTCATATCGTCAAGGGCGTAACAATTGCGCCCATCAAAAATAATTGGCGTTTTCATTTGCTTGACGTATATACATAAGTCAAGCTGACGAAATTCATCCCACTCTGTTAAAATCATCGCCGCATCAGCGTCTTTGAGCGCTTCTTCGACATGGCTTGCATATATTACTTCTTTCGGTAACACACTTTTCGCTTTGTTCATCGCAATCGGATCGTAAGCGACAACGATTGCCTGCTCAGCAACGAGTTCTCGTGCGATGACAAGCGATGCAGCTTCCCGCATATCATCGGTATTCGGCTTAAACGACAAACCGAGAAGGGCAATTTTTTTTCCTGCTAAATGTCCAAATCTTTTTTTCGCTTTTTCGATTAATTTGCGCTGTTGCTTATTGTTGACTTCAATAACCGCTTTCAACAATTCGAAATCGTGATCGATATTGGCAGCGATTTTCGCTAACGCTTTCGTATCTTTTGGAAAACAAGAGCCCCCGTAACCGATGCCTGCACGTAAAAACGAGGCACCGATGCGTTCGTCCATCCCCATCCCAGCTGCTACTTGTTCAATGTCTGCACCTACTTTTTCACATATGTTCGCAATTTCGTTAATAAAACTAATTTTCGTCGCTAAAAAGGCGTTCGAGGCATATTTAATCATTTCCGCGCTGCGAATATCGGTTTGAAAGATCGGAATGCCAAACGGACGATGAATGTCTGCAATAATAGCCGCTGCTCGTTCATCATCCGCACCGATGACAATACGGTCGCCATGAAACGTATCATGAATCGCCGAACCTTCACGCAAAAATTCAGGATTGGATACAACTTCAATGCGTACATGTGGGGCCAGCTGCTCAAACATACGCTTTATTTCGTGATTCGTTCCGACCGGCACCGTACTTTTCGTTACGACAATGACATCTTTCGTCACTGATGAGGCAATGTCTTTGACCGCCTGTTTCAAATATGTCAAATTCGCAGAACCATCTTCCTTTTCAGGCGTGCCGACCGCAATATAAATGACATCCGCCTCTCGATACGCACTCGCACCATCTGTCGTAAAAAACAACCGATTCGCTTCCATATTTTCTTTCATTAACGGCTCAATACCCGGCTCATAAATCGGCGAGATGCCTCGTTTCATCCGCTCTACTTTTTCTTCATCTACATCAACGCATACGACCCGATGACCGATATGTGCAAGCGCCACACCTGTCACTAAACCGACATATCCTGTTCCGACAACAACAATGTGCATAGCCAACCTCCGTGCTTTTTTTTTTCAGTTTACACAAATGTGAGCGTTTTTGCACGATACAGCTATTGAAAGAAAATGAAAGATCCCTCTTATAAAAACATAGAAATTTGTCTATCATTATAGCAAAGAAAGGAGGAAACACCTTGCGAAAAAATGAAACTGTTTATCAATTAAAAATTGCGTTGCGTGGCATTCGGCCACCCATTTGGCGACGCGTACTTGTCCCAAGCAACATCACATTTGATCAACTTCATCTCGTCATTCAAGAAGCAATGGGTTGGAGAAACTATCACTTATATCAATTTGAAACGGGCGACGCGATCATCGATGTGCCACATCCACTAGACGATTTTACACACCCTTGGAAAGATATGCTCGATTCTCGAAAAATACGGATTAAAGAATATTTAAGTGAAGAAAAGGACAAAGTTTTATATACGTATGACTTTGGAGACAATTGGGATCATACCATTACATTAGAAAAGATTGAAAAGAGAATGGAACCGTTGACACATCCTGTTTGCATCAAAGGAAAACGAGCGTGCCCACCAGAAGATGTCGGCGGCGTTTGGGGATACCAAGATGTCATCGACATCATGCAAAACGATAAACGAAAACAAGAACGTGAAGAGTTTCTCGAGTGGTACGATGAATGGTACGGAGATGATTTTAACCCAGAACACTTTGACATAGAGGAAGTAAATAGTCGATTGGCGACGATCAAATTAAGGTAAATGCATTTTTTAGGGCTGCTTGGCAAGAAAGCAGTCCTTTATACATTTCTCCATATAAAATGATCATGAAGCATTCTTCGTTGTTTAAACATATGAAAATAAAAAATATAGTTGTAAGCGTTAACATTCGTCATTATAATAACCTCAAACGCGTTTACACAAGAATGCAAACGTTTGCATGAGTGTTGTCATTTTTTATAAAAGAAAGGGTGTTTGACGATGGCGAATCGGAAAAAAGTTTGGGCGTATTACATTCTCATTGCAACGCTAATTATTTCCTTTCTTACGCCTTTTTCAACAGCACAAGCCAATACTGCACCTGTTAACGGAACAATGATGCAATATTTCGAATGGGATTTACCGAATGACGGAACGCTTTGGACGAAAGTAAAAAATGAAGCAAGCAGTCTTTCTTCTTTAGGTGTTACTGCGTTATGGTTACCACCTGCATACAAAGGAACGAGCCAAAGCGACGTTGGATATGGCGTGTACGACTTATATGATCTTGGGGAATTTAATCAAAAAGGAACGATCCGAACGAAATACGGAACAAAAACGCAATATATTCAAGCCATTCAAGCGGCAAAAAGCGCTGGCATGCAAGTATATGCTGATGTCGTGTTTAACCATAAAGCTGGGGCTGACGGTACAGAGTTTGTCAATGCGGTTGAAGTAAACGCCTCTAATCGAAACCAAGAAGTGTCAGGCACATATCAAATTCAAGCATGGACAAAATTTGATTTCCCTGGTCGAGGGAACACATACTCCAGCTTTAAATGGCGCTGGTATCATTTTGACGGTACAGATTGGGATGAAAGCCGGAAATTAAATCGTATTTACAAATTCCGCGGTACAGGAAAAGCATGGGATTGGGAGGTCGACACAGAGAACGGAAACTACGATTATTTAATGTTCGCTGATTTAGATATGGATCACCCTGAAGTTGTAACCGAATTGAAAAACTGGGGAACGTGGTACGTGAATACGACAAATGTCGATGGATTTCGTTTAGATGCCGTGAAACATATTAAATATAGCTTTTTCCCTGACTGGCTAACATACGTACGCAACCAAACGAAGAAAAATTTGTTTGCAGTCGGAGAATTTTGGAGCTATGACGTCAATAAGTTGCATAACTATATTACAAAAACAAACGGATCCATGTCGTTATTTGATGCCCCTTTGCATAACAATTTTTATATCGCTTCCAAATCAAGTGGATATTTTGACATGCGTTATTTATTAAACAATACATTAATGAAAGATCAACCTTCATTAGCTGTTACACTTGTCGATAACCATGATACGCAGCCAGGGCAATCTTTACAATCATGGGTCGAACCTTGGTTCAAACCACTTGCTTATGCCTTTATTTTAACAAGACAAGAAGGATATCCTTGCGTATTTTACGGTGACTATTACGGAATTCCGAAATACAATATCTCGGGATTAAAAAGTAAAATTGACCCGCTTTTAATTGCTCGTCGAGACTACGCATATGGAACGCAACGTGACTATATTGATCATCAAGATATTATCGGATGGACACGTGAAGGAATTGATGCGAAACCAAATTCGGGGCTTGCAGCTTTAATTACCGACGGTCCTGGCGGCAGTAAATGGATGTATGTCGGCAAAAAACATGCCGGAAAAGTATTTTATGATTTAACTGGCAATCGAAGTGATACAGTAACGATTAACGCTGATGGCTGGGGGGAGTTTAAAGTAAACGGCGGCTCTGTTTCTATTTGGGTGGCTAAAACATCACAAATTACCTTTACAGTTAATAATGCAACAACAACTAGTGGCCAAAGTGTATACGTTGTCGGCAACATTCCAGAGCTAGGCAATTGGAACACTGCCAACGCAATTAAAATGAATCCATCTTCCTATCCGACGTGGAAAGCAACGATAGCACTTCCACAAGGAAAAGCAATTGAATTTAAGTTTATTAAAAAGGATCAATCTGGGAACGTGATATGGGAAAGCATTTCAAATCGAACGTACACCGTTCCGTTCGCATCAAGTGGGTCATACACGGCGAGCTGGAATGTACCTTAAGATTAAAATCTTGTATTTGAAATAGAAAAACAGCTTGTCAGTTCTCGCCGACGAGCTGTTTTTATTTAGAAGGTATGACAGTCACCAACAATCCTCACTCTAAATGTAGTTTATAAATAAACGTGCCTACATAAGATGATGAATACCAATATACATCGTTTTCAATGACAAGCGGATGCATGTTTCCTGGGGTAGGGATACCGACCCTTCTCGGATCCTTCACTAAGCGACCTTCCCCATCGACAACAGCATAAAATGTCGACGAAAATCCGTCATCGTCGTCCACACTCCAAACAAGAAGGAAGCGATCATCACTTATCTTTCGAATATGCACTTCTTCTACTGATTTTCCAGATGAAACCGAAAAATTTGTCAACCAATTTATTTTTACAGCTGTATCGTCTTCGGCATCTTTCGACACGGTCGCTATAAATAAATTTTTCACTTCACTTAATCTGTATGGATTTTTTGGGTACACACTCGATCCGACAACAAGATAGTTGTTTGTTGCTACTTCAAATCCTCCGAGTTTCGCACCAGTGTAATTAATACATTCCTCTTCTACTTTCGGAAAACGAAGAATATCGATGACATTTGTAATCATTCCATCCTCTTCCGTTTGAAGAACAATCGAGCGTGGATACGCATCACCATGATCTACGTACACGACACGGTCACCATCAAACCGTACAAACGTCGCAAACGAATGGCTTACGTGATTGTTCGGCCATTGGTAGCTATCTTTCGGGAGTAGAGTCATAGTTTTTGTATCAACAAGAAATGAAATATTCGATTGATGACGCTTTCCATCTTCAGATGTATAACGCAAACGCGCTGTATGAATAGCTAAAATGCCATTTCGGCTGTCCATCTCCAAATTACTCGCATGAAAAGGTTGTGTTACGTAAACATCACGAATACGTAGCTTCCCAACTTCTTTCCACTCCTTATTATACTTCACAATGGAAAACACATCTTTTGAGTTTGATTCATTATTGTTGTTAGCCCCATAAACAACATAATAATATCCATCGTCAGAAGCGTGAAAACCACCAAATATCGGTAAATTCATTGGAATAACAGTTTGTTGATGGGAGCGAAACATCGGATCAAAATGATGAATATATAATTTCCCGTCATAACTCTCCAAAATGTGTATTTTGCCTTGATCAGCAAACATATAACGATTGGCAACTTCAAAATAGTTACCATAACGATAGTCGTTCGTGTCTACATTCAAAATCGTTGGAATATACGTCACGTTTACTCCTTGTAAAGAAAAAATATGTACTGCACGTTCCTTTGCATTCCAAAACACTTGACAGCCAAGACCTTCCGAGATGAAACGCAAAGGTACAAAAACTCTCCCGTATTTTGAAAACGCTGGGACACCTAAGCGAACTTTTTCTCCGTTGACCATTGCTGTTTTTTCATTTAAACGAAGCGTAATCCTTCGGTTATTTAGTTGCCCTGTAATCGTCTTTGTTCCCTCATCCCATAGCAGCATAGCACCCAGAGCCTCAAATATGCCACGAAACGGAACGAGGGTATAACCATCCTTAACATAAGGAGGCTGTGGAGAATCAAAAAAAACTTCCTTACTATTTACAAAGACAGAAACCACATTTTCTCCCCAGTCACCCTTAACAATTGAACTAGCTACAGCAACTTGATGTCCAAAAGAAAACATCGCAAACATCATTCCAAACGCCAACATAAAGCACCAAACTTTTTTCACGTATATCTCCCTCCACACTCATTCTCCCTATCCTTCATCGGAGCGTGACAGGCACCATAAAAAAATTAAGCCTCTCGCAAAAAGTGAATCAATGACTGTAACGAAGGATGCGTAAAATTCCAATATCCTTTCTTCGCCGCCACCCCTATACTAGTTACTAATTCCGGTCGAGAGGCTAAAAATACATGAGCTTTGGCTTTAGCTAAATTTTTAGGGATACATCCCTTTCCTTTTACGCATTCAAAAAACTTCTCAATGCATTCTATGACAGGATCATCAGACACAGAAGACATACACAAGTCTTCCAACATTCCTTTTTCAAAGTTACCAGGCATAATGAAAATACCTACTTTTCTCCCCAGATGTTCCTTGAGCTCGTTTTGTCGATTTGGTGCATGCAAGTGGATCGAATGTAGCGCGCTTTTTACACTGGCAAACGCTGCATCTGGATTGTTATCCGCATCTCGAATAATAACTAACGTTTTGACTCTCTCAAATCCCGTTAACAAACAAAGCATCTTCAAATGCTGCGTAAAGTTTCCTTTCCCCTCAACGTTAATCATTTCGAAGCCTTCAATTCCTGCTTTATCTAGCAGGGCCTCAAAGAAATTGACTTCATCCTTTCCCTCCACTAAAAGGAGCTTCTCACTTGTAATCTCCTTCGGCTTCAAGGTCACCGCACTTCCCACCCTTGCTCAATAGCCATTTCAAGTTCAGAAAAAGTAAATGTTTTCGGAATGATCTTCTCACCCACACGCTCAAGTCGTATATAACGGAAATCCCTGTTTCCTTCCGATATTCCCGATACCGCGCTACTTAAGCATTCATAGCTATGAGTGGTTGCGAAAATTTGACACCCATAATCTGTGGCTGCCTTCATTAAAATCTCCCAAATTTTCGGCATCTTCGAATAATGGAATCCATTTTCAATTTCATCAATAAGAATAATCCCTTCTCTCGTATAGGCGATGGCTAATAATATTGTTAATAGTCTAGACAAGCCATCTCCCATATAGGCAAATGGCACTTTTTTCGACAACCCGATATCTCCATATAACATGGATTCACCATTTGGCAATGCCACAGAGACAAGCTTTTTCAAACGGGGTTCTATTGTTTGTAAATAAGGTAATAATTGTTCTGCTTCACCGCGGATATCTAGCTCACCATATCGAACCGCTGTTTCTACAGGATTGAACGGAATTTTAGAACCGAGAAAATAAGCGTTTTGTATTTCTTTAAATTTCGCCTGTACAATCTGCATGCCAAATCCGCCGCTCGTGTTAATGAAAAAATGAAAAAGATCTCTTTCTCCTCGCTTTCCATCCCTATATTCAATTCTCACCATACTTTGAATCGCTTCATTAGAACTCCCAAAACTCTCTTCTCTGTTTATTGGGATAGAAAACACTTGTTGGTTTTCATCTTGAAAACAAAGGGACATCACCTCTTCCACACCATGTTCTCTTAAAATCTTTATTTTGATCGTTTCCTTTAAATCAAAATTATAAAAAATAGGCGCAAACATCGTATCAGATCGAACAGGTATGCCTGTCACCCCACGCCAATTGTACTGCCTAATTAACATGTTTGGATTCATACGATCAAAAAATAAAAATAGAGCCTCTAATAAAGTCGTTTTCCCTACATTATTTTTACCTCCAAATAAGTTTAATCTCCCCAAATCGTTTAAAGCGATATGCTTTAAACTTTTGAAATTTTCAATTTCGACTGAACGAATCATATGTATCCACCTACTATGCTACATGTTTTATTTACAAATAATGTCATTTACAAATAATGTCCAAGTGTACCCCATCTACCATTGAAAAGAAAGCGAAACTCCTCACAACAATCAGATAACATAAACGATGAATGCTTATTATAAAAAGACTATTTAACCATTTATTTTGCCACACATATATTCTTTTCACTACTACCGTCTGGATTCCTGCATGTATCGAAATAAATTTTTTACTTTTACATCTATTCGGAAAAATCCCTCAGTGCAGGCAATCAGCTATAAAAATACTTGAATAAAGAGAAGCAAAAATGTCGCAGAGAGGAAAATAAGCGAGTGGCGATGATTCAATTGGAGGGAAGGACTGCCTACCGAAGAATGACAGCCCTCTAATAAACATTTTCCCTACTTTACCAATTCCCAAAGATAGGGCTATTTATCACGTCAAGACGAAATACTACAAACCGATATCCATATGCTCCTTTAACCGTTGTGAAATGGCAGCGCGTTCTTCCTCTGGTACAATCAAATAGTAGATCCCGTTTATTTTTTGACCTTTTCCTTGTATGTGTAGCTGCTCGATATGACGTCTTGCTTCTTTGTAGTTGGCTTGAATTTGTTTTATGTCATCAAACGTTAAATTCGTTTTTACATTTTTTCCTATCGCTTCAAGTATGTCATTATAGTTTGTAAGTAAAGAGAAGCTAGCTCCTTTCTTAATAATTGCTTCAACGACTTGTTTTTGGCGATCTTGCCTGCCGAAATCACCGCGCGGGTCTTCATAGCGCATACGGGCGTATTTTAATGCCTTTTCCCCATTTAAGGTAACTTCCCCTTTAGGAAACGACTCTCCTTCATATTCAAATGCAAAAGAATTATTTACTGTTACACCGCCAACGGCATCTACGATATCTTTAAAGCTTTCCATGTTCACTTTAATGTAATAATCAATTGGAATGTCTAAAAATTGTTCGACCGTCGCAAGCGTCATTTCCACCCCACCAAAAGCGTACGAGTGGTTAATTTTGTCCTCTTTCCCTTTACCAACAATCATCGTACGTGTATCTCGTGGAATGCTTACCATTTCTATCGATTGTTTTTTTGGGTTCACTGTCATGACAATTAACGAATCTGCCCGCCCGCGATCATTTTTTCGTTCATCTACGCCAATAAGCAAAATCGCAATCGGTTGTTGTTTTGTAAACGATAACCCATCTGGACGTTTGTCTGAATTTGCCCGTTCAATCGGTGCATGTATTTGGTTCATTGTTTGCTGTAGTTTGTGATAAACGGAAAACACGTATGCCCCTACCAACGCAAGAAATAAAACAATTGCTCCGATCCATATACGTTTTTTTCGCTTCGGTGTCATTTGCATCTTCCTTTATTCATGGATATTTTCATGTGAAGCCTGAACCTCCCGATGGCTAAAGCCACGGGGTTCTTGTGTACTATAGAGCTTCTTCCATACCTTCGCATGGACACTGACTCTAATTCCACAAGACTTTCATGGGCAAACACCTTACTGGTGCTTATCGCCCTGTGCGCCCGATTCAAGACGCTTTTTATCATTTAAATTCCCATACTACTTACGACACATGAATGAAGATGAAGTCGTTTGATTTCTTCATCATGCAGTCGAATAAATTGATCCCATCTCTCTAAACATTTTTGTCGATCTATTTCTTTTCGATTGTCTTTCACATTCATGATTAAAAATGCGCTGTATAAATCTCGTTGCACTCTGCGTCCGTCTACTTCGTGCCATCGTTGGGAAAGTGTTTTCTTGTTGTACTCATCGTTTTGGTGGTCGTATTGACTTGCCTTGACGCGAAATGTGTCGATGTATTGAAGGGAATAGCCTTCATATTGCAGTTTTTGATTCAGTATGTTTAAAAACAAACTTGGTGCACGATTCGCAATACTTTTTCCAAATCGTTTTTTCTTTTTGTATTTTCCGTTGGCATCGACTTTTGTTTCTTTTGCCTTTGCTTGAAGTGCTCTGAAATTCATTTTTTCTACTTGGATATGATGACCTAATGCGATGATCCAATTGGCAAGCCGTTGATGATCTTGTTTCCGTTTATCTGCTATTTTTCTTTGTAATTCTGCTAACTGATTTCTCGTTTTGAGATAATTTTTACTCCAAACCCATTTTTCCTTGTTGTCTTTTTTTATTGTCCCATCTTCATTGTATTTGTGCGGATTATTCGCCCGTCTTTGACGATCCAATTTTCGTTGAAGAACTCGCTTTTGCTTTTCTATGTTTTCGACACTCGGCGCAAGAATAAGCAACTTGACATTATTCATCGAGCAAATAGCGACGGTTTGTGTTCCTATGTCGATACCAACATCGCCTCGCCCTATTGGATGTTTTATTTCTCCTGTTTGGCGGTTTATTTTCTTTGGTGGCACACCTTCAAGAGTGAGTTGAAGAAAATACTTGATTTTTCCTCTAATTCGTCTACGGACGATGCGACAATATTTTATACGGTCTTGTAGAGCCAGATGTGTATATATGTCGTTTGGGTGAATTATAACAGGAATAGATAAACCATTCCAAAGAAAATGTTTGTTTTTGAAACGGATGCCTGTGCTATTTGTTTTTCCTTCTAATGAATCCATATCGTTGTATTTCTTAAAAGACACTTTTTTTGCATTACCAAAGATGAGTTTTTCCATTGCCATCCATGCTCTCGTAGCGATTTTTTGTGCGGTGTGTGAGTCGATGTGTTTCTTGAAATGGTGTTGCATTGGCTTAACAAAATCGTGCATAGCGTATTCATTGATTCCGTACTGACGATATAACTCATTTAGCAAGTTGTTTCTTTCTTTTGATTTTGGTTGTTGGGCTAGATGACGATACTGCTTATCATGTTGTAGTTTTTTATGCCGTTTCAGCAATTCGCCCAAACAAGCGTTGTATATTTTTCTGCCAATTTCAAAACGTTTCTCTAATATGTACGCCTGCCATAGTTCTGTTTTGAGTTTCAACGTCAGCACATAACTTTTGGTTTTTGTTTTCGCCAACGACACCACTTCCTTTATACGTTCTTTTGATTTTCGATGTATTGTTTAACCGCTTCTTCTGAAATATAGCCGACAGTACAACAAAAATAACTTCGTGTCCATAGCGACGGTAGTCTGCTTTTTAACGAAGGATATTTCTCCCTTAATATTCGACTGCTTTTCCCTTTAAACGCTTGTATAATTTTGTGCAAATGTTGACGAGGGTCAAAAGAAATGAACAAATGAACATGATCAGGCATAATTTCCATTGCTTTGATTTGTACATCATGTTCTTTGGCAACTTCTTCAAAAATTTTTTTTAAATCTCGTTCAATATCTCCAACTAACACTTTTCTACGGTATTTTGGACAAAACACAATATGATATTGATTGAGATAAACAATCCCTTTTTTATGGGTGTATTTTTCGTTTTCCAAAAACAATCACCTCTATACTAAATATACCATAAACAATAGATAAAATAAACACATCTAATAAATTTATCAAAAAAATACGCAATTCATCCCCTTGTCTAAAGGCAGGGGCTTTCTTGCGCTTCCCCCGTAAGCCGATTGCCTAAAAAGATGGCCGCTAACACCGATGTCACCAGCGGAACAAGACCTAAAATCAACCCAGCATTGGATGCTGTCGTTTTTGTTAATCCGAGCGCCAGAAAAAGGTGATGGACAACGACACTAAACAAAGCGGCTATGCCAATATACATCACTTCCTTCCAAGTTAATTTCCGCAAATGCCCCATGAATAGCAAAATCAGAATTACAACGATCCCTGCGGTAAAAATCCGAAACGACGTTAACGTCACCGGCGAAAAATGTTCAACTAAAATCTTGATGGCAATCACGTTCAATCCCCAAACCATCATAATCAAGACGAGGGAGATATAAACGAACGATTTCGACATATCCGAACTCCCCTCACACAAAACATAAAGTCATCAAAAACTATTTTAGAAAAGTTTATCCTTCTGCTAAAAGATGCGACATGCATTATTCTAGCAACCATCCAACTGAATGACAATAAAAGTGATATTCAACCGATGATAAAATGTGCGTGATCCATTCCTATAATATGTATGTGTTTCTTCACGACATCATGTTTGTTGACGCCTGATGTACCGAAGACAGAGTTTTTCCCGCTCCATCAACGTCACGATGCTTGGAAGAACATTTTTTGCATCACCTTTTTTACGAATTAAACACAGTACATATGTTCGTTTATGTGAATAAAAAAACCTTCCGATCCATCTCCCCCCTACATGCCGTTTAGAAGAGGGAAACTTCTCGGAGAAAATGTTACTTCTTGTTCTCGATAAAGAATTCCAAATGGTTACAGGCACCAAACCCTCTGGTAGCGGGGCTATGCGGCACCGAGACCCGCATTGCGCACATCGTTTCCTTCCCCTCGCTAAATCCTCATATTTGCTAAATACCGCCTTACTGCTACATACGACTTTAAAAAAATGACAGAGGGGCAATCGATGGCTCTCTGTTAAACATCACAATCACACCCTTATTTCAATTTTTCAATCTCTTCAATCGGCAGTTCGGTTAATTCGTGAATCGTTTGGATGTCGTACCCTTTTACCAACATCTTTTTCGCAATTTGTCGCTTTTCTTGTTGTAATCCTTTTTTTACACCCTCTTTTAATCCTTTTTGCTCATACGAAATTAACAATTCGAGCACTTGTTCTTTTTCTTTCGTTTCCATCTTGTTCACCTCGTTTCGTAATTGTTGTTCTTCTTCATCCGACAGTTGCACATATGTTTCGAAAAAGCCGATTAACAATCGTTGCTTTGCTTCGTCTAATTCCATGCGCACAAGCATGCGTAAAAATTGTTTTTTCAATTCAATTCGTTCACTTTCAGTATACCCCATTTTGCTTAACAGCGCAGCGGCGATCGGGTTGTCGTTACGAATATAATGACGCCAGTTTTGTTTGCGCAGCTCGACGGTGAAAAAACGGAAGTGGAGTATGTTCCCAAATGGAAGTCGAAGCGTAAATGAAGATGGTTCGTCGCGGATGGTATCGTAGCTGAAGACGGCAATCGGAACGATGTTTGTGCGGTATTTTTCAAACAAGCGGCTGAAGTAAATAAACATACGCTCTGGAAACGATGGTTGAACGTAGCTTTGGTTTTCGATATGGACGATAATTAAACCGTCTTCCCCTTTTAGCTTCGTTTCCACTAACAAATCAACGCGATATTTTTCCCCAGCGGTCACGTCCGTGAACAGTTCTTCAGATAAAAATGATAAATGGTGAAAATCAATATGCTCGTGCACTTGCGGGAAAAAGAGAAGAATAAACTCTTCAAAAAACGTTGTGATGAGCTCTTTAAACAAGCGGTCGTGATCGACGGCCATACATTTACCTCACCTCCAAAAATTTTACATACTTTTTCGACAAAACGAACCAAATTCCTGCTTGGGAATGAATTTTTTAAACAAAAGCAGAGAGCCAATCTATGACCCTCTGTTTCTACAAATCTCGACATATCGGGGCGTGACAGGCACGCTGCACAAAACAATCCATATCTTGATATTGCTCATCCAACTTTTCAGCTTAACAGCGCAACGCCAGCAAGGCTACAGCACCGAGAGATCTATCGACCATTCTCGGCGCCTCACAGAACCTGATCCTTTTCCTTGTCTAACAAATGATAAAGACGTTCACGCAGTTGCTTATAGAGAAGCGGACCCTCTATTTGTGTCTTTTTCGGAACCCCTTTTAACGAAAACGGAACGCTCATGTACTTTTCCGGATGCAGCCGAAGTTCGTGGCTAAATGCATCTCTTGGCTCTGAACCGACCAATATGACCAGTTGGGGATTTAATAAATGTATTTCGTCCATTAACAGTTCCTTACACTTTTTCATATCCCGGATCCCTCTATGATTAGCTACCCTGGCAAAATCCGTCACATATGATCTCTCTGCAATATCCCTGGTGATCCCTAAATTTCGAACAAGCGGATCATAATTTTTGGTATTGGGCCAATAGCGATCAAAAAATGACTGATAAGGTTGTACGTCTTCAAAAATCCAAAAACAAGAAAGGACGGTCATACTCAGCTTCTCTTCCTTCTGCAAGGAACCCTTAAACACAAAGATATACTCTGCCTTACCTTGCTCAACAACCTTACGCCCAATAAACGGCAAATCCACACTTCGGGCAATATTGTCCCTCTTAAAGGACCAATAATTCCGAGATGGATCCATTGCTTTTTTATAATGCTGGAAATACGCTTCATAAAAATCCACTAAATAATTCAACTCCGGAACTTGTTTCAAATCCGATACGATATGAAAGTCAACGTTCCCATTGATTTGTGATTCACTATAAATGCCAAAGTTCGAATGTATTTCAGCCAATCGATGAGCTAACATCATACATCCCCCCATCATTCACAAAAATTTCGAACAAAGAAACATCGATGGAAATTATTAGAAACTCATAAATCCTATCTCAAACCGATCAACCAATAGGAAGGCCGCAGCAAACTCCACCCGACTAGCCCCGAATATTTACCAATTGCACAGCCAGCTCTTCCAACTCATCGGCACAGACGATCTTTTCAGTAAAACGGCTTGGCAGTTGGTGATATCCGACTTCTAATCCTTTCAATCCCCCGGCAATCGCCACAATCGTATCGCTATCGCCACCCATATTCACCGCTGAAATGACGACGTCTTCAAACGACTCGCAGCGCAACAGCCAATGAAGAACCCAGCTCATCGTATGCACGACATAGCCATCAGGCGGGCAGGCCGGTTCAACCGTTAAAAGCGGTTCGTATCGCGTATGAACAACTTCTTGCCTAATCGCTGCTGACAGCTTTTCTCCATGCAACAACCGAGAAGCAATGCGGTTATAAATAAGGCACGCTTCCGCCGCTTGACTATCATGATGTGTCATATTCGAATGAAGGACCGTGACTTCCTCCATCTTTTCCTGATCCGCGTACGCCAGCGCAATCGGCAAACAGCGCATTAACGACCCGTTCCCCGCACATTTGCCACCGAGCTTCCGGCAAGCCCGATAAGCAGCATCAAACCAATCGCCAGCATACAATGAAAACACGGTGCGGATGATATTGCCGACGTCCGGGGGATTGGTCTTATACCACTTCAAAAACTCCTCTCCGATTTCAGCAATCGGATTTTCCTTATTCCGAATAATCCCTTTCGCCACCGCAATCGTCATCGCTGTATCATCTGTCACTTCCCCAGGTGGTAAATCAAGCCAACCGCCGCCGATGATGTCAGTCACTTTTCCGTGCGCGCCGCGAATTTCCTCGGCACTCATAAACTCTGTCGTCGCCCCCAGCGCATCGCCAATCGCAAGGCCGAACAGCCCTCCTTTGATTCGGTCAAGCACGTTTTCCCCCACATCATTTGATTTAGCCGTATGATGCTTTGCATATTTTATAGTTTGGTAGTTGCTCACTAACTGATCCAATTCATCCAATGAAAGATAAGCAATAGCATTCCCGCTTCCGAATTTCCTCATAACTTTGTCCTCTACCATTTGCAGCTTTTTCAATACTTCACTAGAAGCTTTGGTACCCGTAAAACGTTTTCTCCCCTTATCAGGTCCTTCTTCGATAATCTCCCACTCTTCAGGCTGAAAGACACAAACGACTTTTCCATGATGTACCCCTGCAACATATTGAATATACGGAAATCTATGTTTACTCATCCTCCAATTTCCCCGAGTAGCTTCATAATGAGTCAGTCAAGACTTTGTGGAGAACATTTTTTCGGTTCACTACGGGTGTTGTCAATCACTAGTTAGCGAACCATTTTCAGGAATTGATATCGTAAGCGCTTTCGGACTCTCATCCCTCATCTTGAAGTGATGATATTGTATTCCATTTTTTTGCACCCAACCAAAATCCCGAAGCGCCGACAACGCTTGATGGATCGGCGTCCCGGATGACCGCTGCAGACACGGTAGATTCTGACGCACCACATCTGCCCACAACCGTCCTGCCTTCCGTTTGGCCTGTTCAACCCGCTTGGACTTCGTCGAGGCCGAGGCTGCCGTTCGGGTCTCTTCTTCCTCCACCAACTGCCCATTTCTCCGCCAAATCCCGTCGATTCGGGCTGCCATCGCCCTCAGAAACGCCCGAAGCCCTTGGTCTTTCCAGCTGCGGCGGGATTTCACCCGATGCGCAAACCGGCTCATCACGCTCTCGGCGTGGCCCATCGGACGCATGCCGGTCGTCTCCACCCCTTGCTCCGACAGCCACTCCCGATAGTCCCGGATGCATCCCGGCATCGACTCGATCCGACGGATCATGGCAGCCATCTGCTTCTCTTTCGCTTCGTCCTCCAACGTGCCGACCGCGCTGTTCAGCTCCACGAGAAGCCCCTCTTCGTCTTGTTTCGCCAGCTTCTTCCGCACCTCCCGCCAACGCGGATGGCCGGACAGACACTGACGCAGCTCCCGCGCCACATGAAATCGATCCAGCTGAAAGCACGCCCGCTTCCCAAAATACTCCCGGCAGGCCGTGATCCACGACGCCGCGTCGCCGTTGATGATCAACAGGTCCCGGCACGGATCATAGGCATATTCGTTCATCAGCCACTCTTCGAACCGTTCCCACACGTCTCCCGCCCCTTCATGGAGGTAGTGGCGCCGGTTCACGAGCTTGAGCTGCGAACCGTTTCGTTTCCATCCCTCGTGAACCGCCAGGATTTTCTCTTCTTTCGCCCGTTTCCCTTTCCCCTGGCGGGAAATGAACAGCCCATCCGCCTCCACAAATAGCACTCGGTCGTGCCGTTTGGAAACAGGGTGGTGCAGCGAGACAGGGGCCTCCAGCACCAGTTGGCGAATCGCCTCGTGGCTTAGGACCGCATACCCCACGATCGACTCCAACGTACGGGCCGCTTTGCGGTAGGAAGAGCACTCTACGGCCAACTCGACCGCCGTTTCCTCGAGGCAAGGGCTGATCGACTGCGCTCCATCAAAGCCCAGTTCGGCATCCAGCAAGAAGGTATACGCCCCCCGCCTGCCGATCATAGTAGTAGTTCCGTCGAAACGTCACTTCCCCAAACAGCGTTTGGATCGTGGTCGGCCGTTTGTCTTTCAGCTGATACCGGCGCTTGTCCCGCGCTTCCGCCAGTTGTTGATCAATCTCCTCCAAAAGGGCCGCCAACAAGACAGCGAACACCTTTTGAAGAGTTCTGACTAATTGTTCCCCCAGCTCTTTTAATAAAGGCCATTCTGTGGTAAGATGTTTCATGGACTCTCTCCCTCCTGTTTTATGGATGTTGGTCATCACCATCATAGCAGGGAGAGAGTCCTTTTTGCATGACATTTGCTTGTTTCTACCGCGCTTCGCTTGGTGGCCCCGACGAGCGTCGCGAACAAAAGTTCGCAACCCTCGTCGGGGAATCATTCCTGAATGTCACCCACAAATATTTTACTCACACGTGATATAATCCTGCATGGGCTCCACTCCTTTCTTTGGTTGTTTTTTTTTTCGCACTTACTACCTTACAGGAGGAGAGCCCATTTTTCATCTATTTTGCTTACATATCAGACAGGTTCCTTATTATACCAAATCAGGAACCTGTCTTTTTTTCTCCCACAAACATTTTACTCATACCATTAGAAGGTGTAACAGGTAAAATTCCAATTTCTACCTAAAAACTACTACTTACAAACTGATTGATAGATGTCATCCACGGAAAAGGAGTATGCACTTAATAATGATTAAAACTCCGATTAGGATTATGCACAGGATCAGGCACATTTAAATCCGATTGACGATCTCTTAACTGAGCAACATGTTGATAAATGGCATCTTCACTACGACGGGCAATGGTGCTAGACTGTTCGTATTCTCTAATGATCTGTGCTATTTCTTTATTACTTTTTTTTGGAAAACGATCGAGGTAGTAATAAATGCAAAGATTTTCTTCCCTTGTCCAATGAGGCGCCTTCACTTTCTTCACCATCCGATCTTCAAAATTTTTTCCCATTTATCACTTCGATAACTCTTCTCTCTATTCCTCCTGGATAAATGACTTTTTTGTAAATATGATACTTATTTGTATAATATGGTTTTTTACTAACTTAAAATATTGAATATTCAGTTTATTTTATTTAAAAAATATATGCTAAAGAAGGATATATTTCATGGTAGCCATTGGCCATTCACTTTTGACCGTCTACACATAACTTTTGCGCTAATTCCTGAATCATCTCTTTAGCCGTCACCTCATTCGACTTTCCGCGTTCGTACGCTTCAATTAAAATGCGTTTAAATTGCTCGATTTCTAACTGTACAAACTTTGTTTCCAATCTTCTCTCCCTCCAATAAAAAACTAGCCTCTTGCTTATTTACGCAAGAGGCTTACGATGACGTCAATGACACGTTGTTGTTGCTCAATTGTCATGCTTGAACCTGATGGCAAGCAAAGACCATTCGCAAACAATTCATCCGAAACGCTACGCTCTTCTTCATGCGAATAATACCGCACGCCTTCGAACAACGGTTGCAAATGAAGTGGTTTCCATACAGGACGGGCTTCGATAAGCACGTTAATTACATCGGGGCGTGAAAGGCACCGTTACCAAATCTATCTTGTGCCCGCCTATTACATACAGGACAAAAGACGTCCCATTCGTCTGGCGTTTCTTTATGATAGTTCATCTCTGAATGCCTCGTATACTTAAAAAGCGACGCAGTCGATGCCTTATGCGCATCTTCTTGCGCCCAGCTCCCTCCCTCTCGATTAAAACAAACCGTTTGCACCCAAAACGCCTCGCAGTGAGCATTACTGCAAGTAAAATATTTTTGTCCTCTTTCCCCTTTCTGTAACCTAGCAGGCTGATGTGTGCCACAATGCATACATGTTGCGTTATATCCCAAATGATAGTGTACCAACATGTTCATCCACTTGATAAATCCTTTTTTGTCACTTGGCTTATAACTAAAGCTCCCTAGCCTATGTCTAAGTTCTTCTTTTCTCGCTGCATTCCACGTATGGACGGAAACAGCGTTCACCATATTTGGATGCATCAAAAAAGAAGCGACGGGCTTTTTTACCAAAGGCTCGTAATATTTTCGAAACGATGTATCACGAATAAGTTCAATCCAACCTTCGCGATTAAATAATGGCTTATATTTTGCATCTAAAAAAGCTTCCTTTGTTTCTAGTGTTTCATCATCGAAAATAAAAGTAAAATCAGGTCGATAAGACTTTTCTCCGTGTGAGAACGGACGCTCATAGTGAACTTCCAGCTTTAAATTCTCTCTTTTCGAGTCGATGCCGTCTTGGTATTTTCGGTAAACAGGGCGCTCAAAAGTAAAAGATATTCCTTCTAATCTTCCTTTTTCCTGCACGTATTGCCTAATTCGGGTATACGGCTTTTGTTTTGTTATAAAACCACAGTCATAAATTAATGAATGAATAATCGAAATAAAACACCATATTTCGTACAACTTTGGCGATTTTTTCAAAGGAACGGCGACATTGGATAACTGCTTTGTCGGGCTTAACTGCAATAAATTATCCAAGTATTGATATACCTCGCTGTATAGGGGAGAAAACGTAAACAAGTGGGTTTCTCCTAATTCTTCCTCCCCCACATGCAAAAAATGAAACTCCAAACAATTCTTAGCCAGCTCTATGACCTTTTTCCAAAAAACTTCATTTTGTTTAGCTATCTGAAGGATTTTACAAGCATAATCCAAGTCTTTGTTTAAGGAATTTTTGATTTTTTCCTTCTCTATATTGTTACTACCATAAAGGTTTTTTAGCGAATATTTCAAAAAATCGATTCTTTTACCCCATTCTTCCTGTCTATTTTGCGCTTGCGCTACATAACGATGGGCATAATCCAGTACCCTCTCTATACTCCAACGTATCATTCTATGTTCAGGAATATCTATAGAACGTGTATGGATGGGAGCTAAAAATTTATCTTTAAACGGAAACATTTTTCGCTCAATCAATATTTCAGGATTGAATTGCTTTATTTCATTCAAGGAAACCAGCCTATACTCACGAATAAGCTGTTCATGTGGCATTTCGTCCAGTTCGAGCAATACTTCATAAAGTTTTTTTAGTTGCTCCAGTGTATGTTCAGCTACGCTGCCATTCTTTGTCCACAACTCCACCATCGTTGCAGGGCCATGATCTGCTGTAAATAAATCTTCAAGCATACTGGCAATTTCATCTTTCATCTGGTCAAACTCTGCCTTCGTTAATAAACTGCTTGTAATATACACATCGCTAGACCTGTCAATAATATATCCATGTTTATCTTCTGCCTCAAAGAAAAAAGTCCCACATTGATTAATACCAATTGGACTTCTCTCCTCCAATTCATTCCCTTTATCATACCAAACATCTTTCTGCGCATCGTAAATTAAAGGAATTCGCTGTTCGTTCGATACCACGTCATAATGAGACAAGAAGACTTTTTGGACTTCATCATTTGACACCTTCACAACAATCGTCCCTTCATATTCAGAGGCGACATAGCAATTGTTTTCTCTACTAAAATCTAACGGCCTAACTAATTCTTGTATAGGATGTTCACTGGAAGATCTAATCTTAGCAATCCACAATTCCATTCCATATCATCTCCAATATGTGATTGTGCGCCCTTGGTCCAACATTTCCCTTATTTTCATTTTTGTCATATTTGATGGGTTGCTCAGTTCTTGTGACAGCCGTTCTAGAACCCTTGTATTTTCATCACTGCGCACAACCTGTATTCTCGGCAATATTTTCCCGCGAACAATTTGGTCAAATTTCAAAGGAGAGTTCACTGCATGTCCGTAATAACCAATTTGATCTAAAGCTCTTCGATTCAATCTCGCTCCTAGCTGACCTAACATCGGATTCAGTTCCTTAGCTAACTCCCTGCATTCTTCGTCCATTGCAGCTACCTTTAGATCGTTCTCTACATCAACCACAATCTGCTCAAGCACTTTTATTTTTTCGGGTCTTCACCATTTTCTGTGATTTCCACTCAATCCCAGAAACATGTTAGCTGGA
>NZ_JBTZSY010000035.1:0-22989 GCF_054815885.1 Anoxybacillus sp. TBDG-1 | reverse complement strand
TAGAGCAAAGGACTGAAAATCCTTGTGTCGGCGGTTCGATTCCGTCCCGAGCCACCATTTTGAATGATGTCGGCTTAGTTTGTTTCATCTAAAAGTTTGATGCACTTCATGTTATGCCGGCTTAGCTCAATTGGTAGAGCAACTGACTTGTAATCAGTAGGTTGCGGGTTCAAGTCCTGCAGCCGGCACCATCAACGGAGGGGTAGCGAAGTGGCTAAACGCGGCGGACTGTAAATCCGCTCCCTTTGGGTTCGGCGGTTCGAATCCGTCCCCCTCCACCATTCCAACTTTAGGGGCATAGTTTAATGGTAGAACAGAGGTCTCCAAAACCTCCGGTGTGGGTTCGATTCCTACTGCCCCTGCCAAAAAATGTGGCGGCTATGGCGAAGTGGTTAACGCACCAGATTGTGGCTCTGGCATTCGTGGGTTCGATTCCCACTAGTCGCCCCATATACACTTTAAAACATTGGGGTATAGCCAAGCGGTAAGGCAACGGACTTTGACTCCGTGATGCGTTGGTTCGAATCCAGCTACCCCAGCCATATATGCGGAAGTAGTTCAGTGGTAGAACACCACCTTGCCAAGGTGGGGGTCGCGGGTTCGAGTCCCGTCTTCCGCTCTTCATTTTTTGGCGGCATAGCCAAGTGGTAAGGCAGAGGTCTGCAAAACCTTTACCACCGGTTCGAATCCGGTTGCCGCCTCCATTTTTTTATGCGCCGGGGTGGCGGAATTGGCAGACGCACAGGACTTAAAATCCTGCGGTAGGTGACTACCGTGCCGGTTCGAGTCCGGCCCTCGGCACTGTAAAGGCTTGACAAAGCAAGTTTGTATGATAAAATTTAATTGTCTCATGCCGATGTGGCGGAACTGGCAGACGCGCACGACTCAAAATCGTGTGGGGTAGCCCCCCGTGTGGGTTCGACTCCCACCATCGGCACTGAATATTTGAGGATTCCTGTTGCACACAGGGATCCTTTTTTTCTTTCCTCTTATACTTTTCCTTTTCTCCAAGACGCTCCAGCTTTGCTTTTTCATCCTTTTAGCTTTTATATTTTACGAAAATTTTCGTGAAATAAATATATTTATTTCATGTTTTATTATAATTTTTCGTTTAGGTTGAAAGATTTTGTTGACTTATATGTCGATCATTATTATGATTAAGTTACGAAACAAATGAAAGAAAGCGCTTTTTTTGAATTGTTTTTTACGAAAAATTTCGCAGGAGGTTCGAAATATGCTTCAGTTTCCGAAAGATTTTATTTGGGGAGCTGCAACTTCATCGTATCAAATTGAAGGAACAGCGACTGGAGAAGATAAAATTTACTCGATCTGGGATCACTTTTCCCGCATTCCTGGCAAAGTAGCGAATGGGGATAATGGCGATATCGCAATTGATCATTACAATCGTTATGTTGAAGACATCGCATTAATGAAAGCGCTTCATTTGAAAGCGTATCGATTTTCGACTAGTTGGGCGAGACTTTATTGTGAAACGCCAGGGAAGTTTAACGAGAAAGGTTTAGATTTTTATAAGCGTCTTGTACATGAGCTGCTAAAGAACGGTATCGAGCCAATGTTGACCATTTATCATTGGGATATGCCACAAGCTCTTCAAGAGAAAGGTGGCTGGGAAAATCGTGATATCGTTCACTACTTCCAAGAATACGCTGCTTTCCTTTACGAGAATCTTGGGGATGTCGTGAAAAAATGGATTACGCATAATGAGCCGTGGGTTGTCACCTATTTAGGATATGGGAATGGCGAACATGCCCCAGGGATTCAAAACTTTACATCATTTTTAAAAGCAGCACATCATGTTCTTCTCTCACACGGGGAAGCGGTAAAAGCGTTTCGAGCAATCGGTCCGCAAGATGGAGAAATTGGTATTACGTTGAATTTAACTCCTGGATATGCGTTTGATCCGCAAGATGAAAAAGCAGTTGACGCAGCGAGAAAATGGGACGGTTTTATGAATCGTTGGTTTTTAGATCCTGTGTTTAAAGGGCGCTATCCAGAAGATATGTTAGAAGTGTATAAAGATTATTTGCCAGACGTTTACAAAGAGGGAGATTTAGAAACGATTCAGCAACCGATCGACTTTTTCGGATTTAACTATTATTCAACAGCAACATTAAAAGATTGGAAAAAAGGTGACCGTGAACCAATCGTATTTGAACATGTGAGCACAGGAAGACCTGTGACGGATATGAATTGGGAAGTGAATCCAAACGGTTTGTTTGATTTAATGGTGCGATTGAAAAAAGATTATGGCGATATTCCATTATACATTACCGAAAACGGTGCCGCATACAAAGATCGCGTCAACGAACAAGGTGAAGTAGCAGACGATGAGCGGATTGCTTATATACGTGAGCATTTAATTGCTTGTCATCGTGCGATTGAACAAGGCGTCAATTTAAAAGGATATTATGTATGGTCGCTGTTCGATAATTTTGAGTGGGCATTTGGATATGATAAGCGCTTTGGGATTGTATACGTAGACTATGAAACGTTAGCACGAATCCCGAAAAAGAGCGCATTATGGTATAAGGAAACGATCATGAATAATGGGGTTAAATAAAGGAGGTGATAGGGGAAGGGAAAAAGTTTTCTTTGTCATAGCGCGATGTGTTGGGGATTGGCCGCTACTACAAAGAAAACTAAAAGAATTATAACGTAAAACAAGGCAAATGAGCAAAAAAAAATGGACAAAGCCACATGGATTAAACGGTATAACACATGTTGTGACAAAGCGAGGGGGAAAGAATAATGAAGAAACGGGCACTTATGTTGTTGCTAGCATGCGTCTTTATGTTCGCAACTGCGTGCAGTAATCAATCTCAAAGTGAGAACGAATCAAAAGATAAAGGTTCAAGTGAAAAAGTGAAGTTGAACATGTGGGTATTTGGAAGCACAGGTTATGAAAAGTTAGCTGAAGAATATATGAAAGATCATCCGAATGTTGAAATTAAAATCCAGTCTACACAGTTTGACGATCATCATAACGCGCTATTTACAGCATTATCAGCAGGAAGTGGCGCACCGGACATCGCCATGATTGAAGTAAACAACATTGAACGTTATCGTGAGGCGCAAGATCGCTTTTACAATTTATACGATTTTGGTGCAAAAGATGTAAAAGGTAAATATTTAGATTGGAAATGGCGCATTGGTGAAAGCGCGGACGGAAACTTTTTGTTCGGTCTTCCGACAGACATTGGTCCGACAGCTATGTTTTATCGCGCAGACGTGTTTGAAGCAGCAGGATTGCCAACTGATCCAGCAGAAGTTGCTAAGTTAATTTCGGACTGGAATGCATATGCTGAAGTCGCTGCAACAATTAAAGAAAAAACAGGAAAGCCAATTGCAGACAACATTGAACTTGTGTACAACGCATTGCGTGACCAAGCGCCTGTGCAATATTTCAATGAAAAAGAAGAGTTGCTAATTGAAAAAGAACCGTATATTAAACAAGCGTACGACTATACGGTAGATTTAATTCAAAAAGGTTACCTTGGCAGCAACGGATTATGGACTCCTGAATGGGGTAATGCGATGGAAAAAGGAAGCTATGCTACATTGCTTGCTCCTGCATGGATGCAAGGGGTAGTGAAAGGAAATGCGCCAAATTCAGCAGGCAAGTGGCTTATTACAAACATGCCAGGTGGAGCAGGAAACTGGGGCGGTTCGTATTTAACGATTCCAAAAGAGTCAAAACATGCACAAGAAGCGTACGACTTTATTCAATGGCTCGTCGCGCCAGAACAACAATTGAAGTCGTTTAAAGATATGGGCTTATTCCCATCCACTCCTTCTGTGTATGATGCACCTGAGTTTAAAGAGTACAAAGATGAGTATTTTGGTGGCGTGAATACAGCTCAAGTATTTGCTGAAGCAGCGCAAAAAGTAAAAACGGTATACATGGGCAAAAATTATACAATTGTTCAATCAGAGATTGTGAAAGCATTGACGAACGTGCAAAAGAAAAAAGCTGACCCAGAAAAAGAATGGAAAGAAGCTATTAAACGCATTAAACGTCAACTTGAACGTCAATAAAATACACGAGGAAGGGATTTATTCCCTTCCCCTACTATGATTTTTGGAGGGAAATACAAATGGTATCCCATAATCATACAAACGCAACCGTCCGTCCAAAAGGATTGAGTGATAAGAAAAAAACGGCATTAGCTGGCTACTTATTTATTTCTCCGTTCTTTCTTTTATTTGCGATCTTCGGTGCTTTTCCAATGCTGTTTAGCTTTTATTTAGCTTTTCAAAAATGGAATGGATTCGGCGAAATGACATTTGTCGGGGTGAAAAACTTTTCACTTATTTTTACTGATCCATTATTTTGGAAATCGATTTATAACACGATTGTGATCGGTTTATTAGGAACAGGTCCACAGCTAATTGCGGCTTTAATTTTAGCCGTTGCTTTAAATTCGGTGATTGTTAAATTTAAAAGTGTATTTCGTGTTGCTTATTTTGTGCCAAACGTAACGTCGATTGTTGCGGTTGCCATTGTTTTTACCGTTTTATTTAGCGAACAAGAAGCAGGGTTAGTAAACGCCACACTTAGCTTGTTTGGCATTTCGCCAGTAAGCTGGCAGACATCTGAATGGGGAGCGAAAATTGCGATTGCGACGATGATTTTTTGGAGATGGGTTGGATATAACTCGATTATTTTCTTAGCGGGATTGCAGAGCATTCCGAAAGACCTTTATGAAGCAGCTGAAATTGACGGAGCGAAAAAATGGCAGCAGTTTCTTTTCATCACTGTGCCGATGCTAAAGCCGATT
Organism: Anoxybacillus sp. TBDG-1; assembly: GCF_054815885.1. NCBI lineage: Bacteria > Bacillati > Bacillota > Bacilli > Caryophanales > Anoxybacillaceae > Anoxybacillus > Anoxybacillus sp. TBDG-1. The sequence goes on along the minus strand of NZ_JBTZSY010000035.1, from coordinate 18,190 downwards.
ATCGTCTTCGTTGTATTCACGGCAACGATCGGATCGCTACAAATTTTCGCTGAACCACTCATTTTTGGAAGTGGTTTTAGGGAAGAAAGTATGACGATCGTGTTGTATTTATGGAGAGAAGCGTTTACGAATAATGCGTTCGGAACAGCTTCTGCGACGGCCGTCTCACTCTTCTTGCTCATTATTGTATTCACAACGATTAACTTTTTCGCGTCCAATCGTTTAGATAAATCAGGCAAATAAAAACATGGAGGTGAACAAAGATGTTACGTAAAAAAGGAATTATGAATAAAATAACGATTCACATTTTACTCATTATCGGCGCATTGTTATCGGTCTTTCCGTTATACTGGATGTTTGTCATGGCAACGCAGCCGAATCATGTCATTAATAAACTACCGCCAGCTGTCGTGCCGGGGGATAAGCTAGTAGAAAACTTTCAAAACGTATTAGAAAACATCGACTTTTTCGGCGCGATGTGGAACTCGTTTGTTGTTGCTAGTTTGACAACGCTCGGTGTGCTATTTTTCAGTTCTTTAGCAGGTTTTGCATTCGCCAAGTTGCAGTTTAAAGGGCGGGAAAAGCTATTTACCGTCATTTTAATCACAATGATGATTCCGCCGCAATTAGGATTAATCCCGCAATACTTTATTATTACAAAGTTAGGTTGGTTGAACGACTTAAAAGCAATTATCGTTCCAGGATTAATGAATGCGTTTGGTATTTTCTGGATGCGTCAATATATTAAAGATGCGATTCCAGATGAATTAATTGAAGCAGCAAAAATCGATGGATGTAGCATTTTCCGCATATATTGGAATATCGTCGTTCCTTCCATTTTACCAGCTTTTGCGACGCTCGGTATTTTAACCTTTATGTTCGTGTGGAACGACTTCTTATGGCCGTTGACTGTATTGAGGGATGAGTCAAGCTACACGATTCAAATTGCGATTCGTGCTCTTCAAGATGCATATGTGAAGGACTATGGCATGATTTTATCGGGGACATTTTGGGCAACACTACCGCTCATTGTTGTATTTTTAATCTTTAATAAGTTGTTTATTTCAAGCTTGACGCAAGGATCGGTCAAACAATAGTGACATAGCCGTTAACTATGGAAAATTTGTGTTATAATGAAAGTAAGATTATGAAGTTGAGAAGGGATCGTATGAAAATTACCATTAAAGAAATTGCAAAACTAGCGGGTGTGTCACCAGGCACGGTATCGAAAGTGTTGAATAACTATCATGATGTCGGCGAAGAAACGAAAAAAAAAGTGCTGGAAATTATGGAGCAGACCGGATATGTCGCTGCCCGTATTCAAAAAGATACTGCTCATAAGTCGAGAGTTGTCGGTGTCATTTATGCGGGAGAAATTAATGCGGATTTCAACCATCCCTTTTTTATCGAAGTGATGAATTCTTTTAAAAAAACAATGGGAGCGTTCGGTTATGACCTCCTCTTTTTTTCAAATGAGCGATTTGAAGAAGGAGAGGAAGATTATTACGAGCGGGCGATGCGCTACAAAGTCGATGGAGTAATAATCATTAGCGGTGAAAAAGTGCAACCGTCCATTTATCGTTTAGACATGAGCGACATTCCATGTATTGGTGTAGATATTCCGCTTGAGGGAAGCCGTTCTGCATACATTATGACAGATAACTATAAAATTTCCGCGAAAGTCGTAGAACATTTTTATCTATGTGGCTATCGCCATATCGGCTACATTGGCGGCTTGCCTGGAGCACAAGTGACAAAAATTCGCGAAGAAGGATTTCGCAATACGATGAAGGAATTTGGGTTAACTATTCATGATGAATGGTTCGCCCAAGGGGATTTCTTTATGGAAAGTGGCTATGAGGCAATGAAAAAAATATTGCGATTGTCACATCATCCTGAAGCGGTATTTGCGGCGTCAGATTTAATGGCGTTTGGTGCGATGAAAGCGGTAAAAGAAAGAGGGTTAAAAGTACCTGAGGATATTGCGATTGTTGGATGTGATGATATTGAAGCATGCAATTATACCGATCCGCCATTAACTTCAGTTCGCCAAGATAAAGAAAAAATTGGACGACTTGCCGCATATATGTTACGAGACATTATACACCGTCAATTTCAGCCGAAAGCAGTCATGGTTGAGCCAGAATTAATTATTCGAGAGTCTTGCGGAAGTAATCGATTGTACGGATTGATGTCTGGGAAAATGTAAAGGAAGGCTCCCTTGCATGACCGTAGGGGAGCGTGTCTTTTATTTTAAAAATAAAAGCATGAAAAGTATTGACTTGTCCTAGTGGAGTCGATATAATGTAAAACGTGATTATGAAACAGGGATTCCTGTTTTTTATTTTTACACTTTATTCGACAATTTTCTACTTTTTCTGCATGTGCGGGTGTAGTTTAGTGGTAAAACCTCAGCCACGAGCAGTGCATCGTCGAATAAGCAGCGAGTTGCCTCGACGCATCGGTCATCATCGAGTAGGCGAGTAGAGGAAGAGGCATGGTTGGGCGTGCTGAATGATGGTAGACATAGTCAATTTAAATGTGCGGGTGTAGTTTAGTGGTAAAACCTCAGCCTTCCAAGCTGATGTCGTGGGTTCGATTCCCATCACCCGCTCCATACATACGGGGACAACGCAGTGTTTCGTTTCGAAGATGAACGGGGCATTGCGTTTTTTTATTTCGCTTGCCCCGTACATGTTATATGATGAGTTGTGCATGTGCTGTACCACCGTGAATTTGGATAAACATCTCTTTCATCGCTTGTAGCATTTGTTCGCACTGTGTTTCTGTGAATGATGGAAGAAAATATACAACTTGAAGAGCGTTTGTTGTTTGTTCTGTAACCATCGTTCGTTTCGAATCAACGATTGGGCTGCCGAACGAACCTTGAGCGTCTTTCGTGACGAGTTTTCGTTTAAAGTTTGTCGCGCGATCGTTGATGCCGATATATTCATCTGCCTGTGTACCGATCGTGACAACGATATCTCCCGTTAGATGATCTCGATCATAAATGCCGATCGGTAGTTTATAATATAAGGAAAAAAAGTTATTTACATCAGCTGCTGAGTGAATGGGTGGAATAAAGTTTTGCTTCTGCACACGACGAAGTAAGCTCTCGGATGAAGGCCGGTATCGGCTTGGATCGGTGCCAACTTGTTTAAAGACAGATCGCCATTCTTTCACTTCTGGCCATTCAGATAGTGGAGTTTGTTCCATATCAAAATATAACAGCTCTTGAAATTGCCGAAGCTTCCCTTTTAACATGTTTGGGGATGAGCCGACAACGATTTGATCGTATGTAAGGACGCCGATTTTAAAATGGGGTACGTGCTGTTTTATCGTGTCACAAATGGTTAACATATCGTTCACTCCTTTTTCTTTACATTGTAACATAAACAAAGTGGGAAGGAGGGATGGGAGATGGACGTTAAAGCACTAAAGGAAGAAATCATTCAATATAGCCGAACGATCGGCATTGATAAAATCGGTTTTGCAAGTGCTGATCCGTTTTTTGAATTAAAAGAAAGGTTGCGTCAGCAGCAACAACTTGGCTATCAATCAGGATTTGAAGAACCTGATATTGACAAGCGAACGACCCCATCTTTATTGCTGTCAGAAGCACGTTCCATTATTGCGATTGCCCTCGCGTATCCGTCGAAGTTAAAAAATGCACCACGAAGCACGAAAACAGAACGACGGGGCATTTTTTGTCGAGCATCTTGGGGACAAGATTATCACGTTATTTTACGCGATCGCTTGCAAAAATTAGAACAATTTATTTTAGCTCGCGTACCGAATGCGCGTGTGAAGTCGATGGTCGATACGGGGGAATTAGCTGATCGTGCAGTAGCGGAGCGCGCAGGCATCGGATGGAGCGGAAAAAACTGTTCCATTATTACACCTGAATTTGGTTCATACGTTTATTTAGGCGAAATGATTACGAATATTCCATTTCCTCCTGATACGCCAATCGAAGACGAATGCGGGACGTGCACCCGCTGTATCGATGCTTGTCCGACAGGAGCGCTCGTACAAGGAGGACAGTTGAATGCGAAGCGATGCATCGCCTTTTTAACACAAACGAAAACGTTCATTCCTGATGAGTTTCGCGATAAAATAGGAAACCGATTGTATGGATGCGATACGTGTCAACTTGTTTGTCCAAAAAATAAAGGGAAAGATTTTCATTTTCATCCAGAGATGGAGCCGGATCCAGAAGTGGTGAAACCATTGTTAAAGCCGCTTCTTCATATGACAAATCGCCAATTTAAAGAAACGTTCGGTCATTTATCGGGAGCATGGCGCGGAAAAAAACCGATTCAACGAAATGCGATTATTGCATTGGCTCATTATAAAGACGAAAGTGCCATCGATGACTTATTGATGTTACTTCGAGAAGATTCACGTCCAGTCATTCGCGGAACGGCTGCGTGGGCGCTTGGGAAAATCGGAAATCGCAAAGTTGTGCCGATGCTACAAAAAGCGAAACAAAGGGAACAAGATGAAGACGTCATTCAGGAAATTGACAAAGCGTTGGCGATGCTTGAAAACGTGTAGTTGTTTTTCTACTGTTTGTGACATAACGTAGTAAAAAACGAAAAAGTGGTGAACGAGATGAGAAAACGACTACACGATCTTCTCGATGGGCGTATTCGGTCTTTTTTTATAAGCGATGTGACGGATGAAGAAGTCGAACGAAGAAAGCAGTTGTTAGTTAAGCGAAATGCCAAACTTGTGAAATGTGAAGGAAAGGGAACAATCATTGAACGGAAACATATCGTTTCAAAAACGTTCGTACGCTATATCGTTCATTTTCGTTTTTTTATTTGGCAACATGGCTGGATGTATGTTGAAGAGAAACAAGAGATGCGTGAAGCAATATTTGAGCAACGCGAACTTGTGAGCGATCGCTTGCTTTTGCCTAACATTGAGACAGAACAAGTTGAAAAAAAGCAAGAACGAGATGATGGTGAACGTGTTCGTTATACGTATGATCGGTTAGCCGCGGTACGATATGCTGAAATATGGTGGAATGATTATAATCCAGCGTTTCATAAATTCCCTGTCGATTGTACAAATTTCATTTCACAATGTTTACACGCAGGCGGAATCCCCATGATGGGCTACCCGAACAAAACAAAAGGATGGTGGATGCGAAAAAGCGGCTGGAGCTATACGTGGACGGTCGCACATGCGTTTCGTTGGTATTTAAGTGGGTCAAAAACAGGCATTCAAGCAGTCGAAAAAAAATCGCCGGAACAGTTGTCTCTTGGTGATGTCATTTGTTATGATTTTCAAGGGGACGGACGATTCGATCATACAACGATCATCGTAGCGAAAGATAAACAAGGGATGCCGCTTGTCAATGCTCATACGTCCAATAGCCGCATGCGTTATTGGTCATATGAAGATTCAACGGCATATACGCCAAATATCCAATATAAGTTTTTTCATATTATTGACCGTGTATAGGAGTGAAAATTGTGGCTTTACATGTCGTTTTATATCAACCAGAAATTCCAGCGAATACGGGAAATATTGCGCGCACATGCGCAGCAACAGGAACATCGCTACATTTAATTCGCCCGCTCGGATTTTCAACCGATGATAAAATGTTAAAGCGTGCTGGATTAGATTATTGGGAATATGTCGATGTGCACTATTACGATTCATTACAAGAGCTTTTTGACAAGTATAAAGAAGGAGAATTTTTCTTTATTACGAAGTTTGGGCAAACATACTACACATCGTTTGATTATAGCGATTCAACGAAAGATTACTTTTTCGTTTTCGGCCGTGAAACGAGCGGATTGCCAAAAGATTTAATTGAAAACAATATGGAACGTTGTTTGCGTATTCCGATGAACGAATACGTTCGTTCGCTCAATTTATCGAATACAGCCGCCATTCTCGTGTACGAAGCGTTGAGACAACAAAGCTTTCCAAATGTATTTTAAGCGACTTTCGAATGAAAGTCGCTTAATTTTTTACTTCTGGCTTATCGTTATATCCTGCTGTGAAAATCGCAGCTAAGAAAGCGCCAATGACACCAAGAACAAGAAGTGTTTTCATATGAAATCTCCTCCTTTATGAAGTGACAAGAAAATGTCCACGCTTTCATTATAGCTTAATTGTATAGCGGGATGAAAGTCATACTTTCATGAATGATTACGGACATCCTTGCATACATATGGTAATAATCATGATGCTAGACATCAAAGGTGGAGGAGGTCCGTGTATGGACATTTTAAAAAAAATACAAAAATATAGAGAAGAAGAACAAAAATTAAAGTGGGAAGGGACATTTGCGGAGTACTTAGAAATCGTAAAAGAAAAGCCATGGGTGGCTCAGTCCGCCCATTCTCGCGTTTACAATATGATTAAAGATGCAGGTGTAGAAGAAGTGGATGGCAAGAAAAAATACAACTTTTTTAGCGGTCAGTTATTTGGGCTTGAAGAAGCGTTAGAGCGGCTTGTAGAAGAATATTTTCACCCAGCTGCGAAGCGATTAGATGTTCGAAAGCGTATCTTGTTGCTGATGGGGCCGGTAAGCGGGGGAAAATCGACGCTCGTGACGATGTTAAAGCGAGGGCTTGAGGCGTATTCCTATACGGATCGTGGTGCGGTATATGCAATTAAAGGATGTCCGATGCATGAAGATCCGCTTCATTTAATTCCACACAACTTGCGAGATGAGTTTTATAAAGAGTATGGCATTCGTATTGAAGGAAACTTATCCCCATTAAACATGATGCGGCTTGAAAAAGAATACGGTGGGCGTATTGAAGATGTGATGGTTGAGCGCATCTTTTTTTCAGAAGATAAGCGCGTCGGAATCGGAACGTTCAGCCCGTCAGACCCGAAGTCGCAAGATATTGCTGATTTAACAGGAAGCATTGATTTTTCTACGATTGCTCAATATGGATCCGAATCAGATCCGCGCGCATATCGCTTTGATGGGGAGTTAAACAAAGCAAATCGCGGTATTATGGAATTTCAAGAAATGTTAAAGTGCGATGAAAAGTTTTTATGGCATTTGCTTTCTTTGACGCAAGAAGGGAATTTTAAAGCAGGACGTTTTGCGCTTATTAGTGCTGATGAATTGATCGTCGCTCACACAAATGAAACAGAGTATCGTTCATTTATTGCGAATAAAAAGAACGAGGCGCTTCATTCGCGAATTATTGTCATGCCGATTCCGTATAACTTAAAAGTGTCAGAAGAAGAGCGCATTTATGAAAAAATGATTCGTGAAAGCGACGTAGCAGATGTCCATATTGCACCGCATACGCTACGGGTAGCGGCGATGTTTACAATTTTAACGCGATTAAAAGAACCGAAGCGCGGCGATATTGACCTTGTGAAAAAAATGCGTTTGTATGACGGTGAGCTTGTTGAAGGGTTTAATGAAGTAGATGTCGAGGAGTTAAAAAAAGAATATCCGGACGAAGGAATGAGTGGCATTGATCCACGCTACGTTATCAACCGAATTTCGTCTTGTATTATTCGAAAAGAAGTGCCGTCCATTAATGCGTTAGATGTATTGCGAGCATTGAAAGAAGGATTAGAGCATCATCCGTCTATTTCAAAAGAAGATCGGGAACGTTATTTAAATTTCATCTCGGTTGCACGAAAAGAATACGATGAAATTGCAAAGCGCGAAGTACAAAAAGCGTTCGTTTACTCGTATGAAGAGTCAGCGAAAACGCTAATGGACAATTATTTAGACAACGTAGAGGCATATTGCAACAAAGCGAAAATTCGCGATCCGCTAACAGGAGAAGAAATGAATCCAGATGAAAAACTTATGCGGTCGATTGAAGAGCAAATTGGCATTTCCGAGAATGCGAAAAAAGCATTTCGTGAAGAAATTTTAATTCGTATTTCAGCATATGCCCGTAAAGGTCAACGTTTTGATTATAATTCGCACGAACGGTTGCGAGAAGCGATTCAGAAAAAATTGTTTGCAGACTTAAAAGATATCGTCAAAATTACGACGTCCACAAAAACACCTGATGAACAACAACTGAAGAAAATTAATGAAGTCGTTGCTCGATTAATTGATGAATATGGTTATAACTCCACTTCAGCAAATGAATTGCTTCGTTATGTCGGAAGTTTGTTAAACCGATAAAGCATGCCGCACTTGGCATGCTTTGTTTTATCATCGTAGAAAACAGGCTTGTCCAGCAGAAAAGGTCAGAACAATTTTCGAAATGATTTGTCAATTTTTTTCGGACGTTGCATAGGATAAAGTAACCAACCATTCATTCATTATTTTTGCAAGCCAACATAGTGTATGCGAGGAAAAAGGAAAATGTGCATCATTATTTTACATTGTAGGAGGGGAGAAAAATGAGTAGAAACTTCATTGTGTCAAAAGAAGATTGGTCCCTCCATCGAAAAGGCCAAGATGATCAGAAACGGCATGAGGAAAAGGTAAAAGAGGCAATCAAAAATAACCTCGGTGATTTAATTACAGAAGAAAGCATCATTATGTCCAACGGTCGTGACGTCATTAAAATACCGATTCGTTCGTTAGATGAATATAAAATTCGTTATAATTACGACAAAAATAAACATGTCGGCCAAGGGGATGGAGACAGTCAAGTTGGTGATGTCATTGCGCGTGACGGTTCTGGTGACGGTCAAAAAGGACTTGGAAAAGGTCAAGGAGCAGGTGACCTAGCAGGGCAAGATTATTATGAAGCAGAAGTATCTTTAATGGAGCTTGAAGAAGCTTTGTTTAGTCAATTAGAACTTCCTGATTTAAAGAAAAAGCAACACGCTGATCATGTTGTTCAACATATTGAGTTTAACGATATTCGCCGAACAGGATTGATGGGGAACATCGATAAGAAAAAAACAATGATGGCTGCCTTTAAACGAAACGCATTAAGCGGCAATCCGAGTTTTTATCCAATTTATCCCGAAGATTTAAAATTTAAAACGTGGAATGAAGTTATTAAGCCCGATTCGAAAGCAGTTGTTATCGCAATGATGGACACGAGCGGATCAATGGGGGTATGGGAAAAATATATGGCTAGAAGCTTCTTCTTCTGGATGACGCGATTTTTGCGCACGAAATATGAAACGGTCGATATCGTTTTTATCGCACATCATACCGAAGCAAAAATTGTAACAGAAGAAGAATTTTTTACAAAAGGAGAAAGCGGCGGAACGATATGTTCGTCAGCGTACCGAAAAGCGCTTGAAGTGATCGAAACAAAATACTCACCGACAAAATATAATATTTATCCGTTCCATTTTTCCGATGGCGATAATCTAACGTCCGATAACGCTCGTTGTGTTAAGCTAGTGCAAGAATTGATGAAGGTATCGAATATGTTTGGATACGGAGAAGTGAATCAGTACAATCGTCACTCGACTCTCATGTCAGCATACAAACATATTAAAGATGAAAAATTTCGTTATTACATTTTGAAGCAAAAGTCAGATGTGTTACAGGCGATGAGAAACTTTTTCCAAAAAGAAGAACATAAAACATTTGTTTAATCCCTTGTGTCATACAAGGTTTTTTTTTGTGAAAAAACAGTTGACAAACGGGTGGGGGTTTTGTAATATACTCATAGAGGTAATAGTAAAAATTATTTTTTTACGATTTAATATACCCTTATGAGTATAGAGAGGTGAGAGAAATGAAACATATATTGCCACAAGAAGTTGAGCAACAATTAAAAGAAGGTCGTGCACTAAGCATTATTGATGTGCGCGAACATGAAGAAGTAGCTCAAGGTAAAATTCCAGGTGCGCACCACATCCCGCTTGGCCAACTGCTTGAGCGGATGAATGAAATTGATAAAAACGAAGAACATATTCTTGTTTGCCGTTCAGGAAATCGAAGCGGTATGGCTTGTCAGTTGTTAGAAAGTTACGGATACCGCGTTGTAAATATGACAGGCGGTATGCTTGAATGGACAGGTGAAATTGAACGATAGGGGGGGAATGGAATGACGATTCACGTCGATCTTGTTGTTGATGCAAAGGGGCTCACATGTCCGATGCCGATTGTTCGCACGAAAAAGGCGATGGAACAGCTACAGCCTGGCCAAGTGCTTGAAGTGCAAGCGACAGATAAAGGATCACTTGCTGATATTCAAGGTTGGGCAAAAAATACGGGGCATCAATATATCGGCACGATTGAGGAAGGTGATGTACTCAAGCATTATCTTCGTAAAGCAAATCCTACAGAAGTAAAAGAAGAAACAAAATATCCTCACGTTGTTTCTTTAGAGGAGTTGCAAAAGAAAGTAGAAAACAATGAACAGGTATTCATTTTAGATGTGCGTGAGGAAGCCGAGTATGTATTTGGTCATATTCCAGGAGCATATCATATCCCGCTTGGACAATTGGAAGCACGAATGAATGAGTTAAACAAAGAAGAAACGATTTACGTTATTTGTCGAACAGGTAATCGCAGCGATTTAGCTGCGCAACAACTCGCTGAAAAAGGATTTACAAGTGTATTTAACGTCATTCCAGGTATGACACAATGGAAAGGAACAATAACTAAAGGAGGAAATGAACAATGAAAAAACGTGTAGCTATTATTGCAGCAAATGGTGGTTTATTTGACGCATATAAAGTATTTAATATTGCAACAGCAGCAGCAGCAACAGAAGCAGAGGTAGCTATTTTCTTTACATTCGAAGGATTAAATTTAATTCATAAAGAAGCGTATCAACAATTACCGCTGCCAGAAGGAAAAGAGCAAATTCAACAAGGATTTGCCCAAGCAAACGTTCCATCGATCCCAGAACTTGTAAGCATGGCGCAAGAAATGGGTGTGAAGTTTATTGCTTGCCAAATGACAATGGATGTTATGGGATTAACAAAAGAACATTTTGTCGATGGCATTGATGTTGGTGGAGCAGTGACATTCCTTGATTTTGCGAAAGATGCTGACATCACGTTAACATTCTAAGGAGGAAGAACATGAAAGCAGATCTTCTCGTTGATGCAAAGGGACTTGCGTGTCCACTGCCAATCGTTCGTACGAAAAAAGGAATGGACACATTGCAATCCGGTCAAGTGTTAGAAATTCATGTTACAGATAAAGGAGCTAAAAACGACTTATCTGCATGGGCAAAATCAGCTGGTCATGAAATGATCGATATGGTCGAAGAAGGAGATGTACTAAAATTTTGGATACGTAAAGCGTAACAAGCATCGGGCATATGTCCCGATGCTTCATATAAGGAGTGAATGAGCATGGACATCGGTTTTATTATTACAATTTTTTTAATTGGATTTATCGGTTCGTTTATTTCAGGAATGGTTGGAATTGGCGGATCGATTATTAAATATCCGATGTTGCTTTACATCCCACCATTGCTCGGTTACGCTGCGTTTAGCGCCCATGAAGTATCAGGAATTAGCGCCATTCAAGTATTGTTTGCGACGATCGGAGGCGTTTGGGCGTACCGTAAAGGTGGATATTTAAATAAAACGTTAATTATTTATATGGGTACCAGTATTTTAATTGGTAGTTTCATTGGTGGTTATGGTTCAAAATTAATGAGCGAAGGTGGCATTAACATCGTTTATGCGGTGTTAGCAACGATTGCTGCGATAATGATGTTCGTTCCGAAAAAAGGAATTGATAATATCCCGCTTGATCAAGTCACATTCAATAGATGGCTTGCGGCGGCGTTAGCATTCATTGTCGGAGTGAGCGCTGGCATCGTTGGTGCCGCAGGGGCATTTATTCTTGTCCCAATTATGCTTGTTGTATTAAAAATCCCAACGCGTATGACGATTGCTACATCATTAGCGATTACGTTTATTTCATCCATTGGGGCAACCGTCGGGAAAATTACAACAGGTCAATTTGATTTTTGGACCGCATTTATTATGGTTGTTGCAAGTTTAATTGCGTCCCCAATAGGAGCGAATTTTGGAAAAAAGGTAAATACAAAAATATTGCAGTTCATTTTAGCCGTACTCATTGTAGCAACAGCAATAAAAATTTGGTTGGATATTTTGTAAAAACTGTTGAAAAGTTCATCCTTTATGTTATAATACTTATAGGGGTATATAAAATACCGAAACATAAAGGAGGAATAACAATATGAAGCAAGTAACGGTATATACGACAACAACATGTCCATATTGTACATTATTAAAGAACTTTTTAGCTGAACGGGGCATTCCATTTAAAGAAGTGAATTTACACCAACATCCTGAGGCTGTTGATTATGTTGTTCGCTCAACAGGACAAATGGGTGTGCCGCAAACAGAAATTAATGGACGTTGGGTTATTGGATTTGATCCGCAACGAATTATCCAATTGTTACAACAATAATTTTTTTATCTATAAAAATACCCTATAAGGTATAAGGAGAGGTGGATAGTAAATGGCAGTATATGCATTAACCGCACAACAAATTAATGAAATGATTGTAAATAAAGAGCCGTTTTTCTTATTCGATGTTCGCAATGAATCAGACTTTGCTGATTGGAAAATTGAAGGGGAACATATTGAGTATTTAAACATTCCTTATTTTGAATTAATTGATGGCGTTGAATCTGTGTTAGAACGTTTACCAAAAGACAAAAAAATTGTTGTCGTTTGTGCGAAAGAAGGTTCTTCTATGATGGTCGCTGACATGCTTGCTGAAAAAGGATTAGAAGTGTTTTATTTAAAAGGCGGCATGAAAGCGTGGAGCGAATATTTATACCCTGTTGTTGTATATCAAGATAACGATATAAAAGTATATCAATTTATTCGCGTCGGTAAAGGTTGTCTTTCCTACATGGTCGTATCAGGAAAAGAAGCGCTAATCGTCGATCCATCTCGATTTATCGATGTGTATAAAGAAGTTGCTCAAAAAGAAAACGTAGCGATTACACATATCGTTGATTCACATTTACATGCTGATCATATTTCTGGTGGATATGACTTAGCAAAACAAACAGGTGCAACGTATTACTTAATGAAGAGTGAAGGTGCCGTATTTGAATTTGAACCACTAGAAAATCATGATCGCATCGAATTTGAAAAAGTAAGTTTAGAAGTATTAGCGATTAAAACACCAGGTCATACACCAGGTAGTGTTTCATTCTTCGTAAACAACAAATTGTTGTTCTCTGGCGATACGATTTTCGTCAGCGGTCTTGGTCGACCAGACCTTGGAGGAAAAGCGCGGGAATGGGCAAAAGATTTATACAATACAGTATATAACAAAGTCTCACAAATTGCTGACGATGTTATTGTGCTTCCTGCACACTATGCAAACTTCGATCAAGAAGTGAATGAACAAGGATATATTGGAAATACGTTAGGAAACATTCGTCAAATGAACGAAATTATGCAGGGGAAAACAGAAGAAGAGTTTGTTGAACATGTGGCGCAATCTGCATCTTCCGAAACACCGCCAAACTTTGAAGACATTATTGCCATTAACCGCGGTGTAAAAGATGCAACACCAGAACAACAACAAGAACTTGAAATCGGTCCAAACCGCTGTGCGGTTCACCACACACACTAAAAAGGAATTTTATTCAACCTCGCAATTTGCGAGGTTTTTTTCGATTTTGTGAAACTTTTTGGACACAATAGTCGTATATAGTGTATGTGAAGGCATGCTCTTTTATTTTCAGTCATTTTCCATTAAAATATAAAGTATATGGAGGGATGATGTCATGTTTTTTCATCCAATGGATTTTCTTATTTTAATCGCCTTCGGGGTATCGATTTGGGCGCAATTTAAAGTAAAAGGAAACTTTAACAAATGGTCGGATGTACCTGCTTCATCTGGTTTAACGGGTGCAGAAGTGGCGCGTCTCATTTTAGATCGTAATGGGTTATACGATGTGCCAGTTGAGCTTGTTCCAGGTACATTGACAGATCATTACGATCCGATTGCACGAGCAGTTCGTTTATCAGAGCCTGTGTACTATGGTCGTTCAATTGCAGCTGTATCTGTAGCAGCCCATGAAGTTGGGCATGCGGTGCAACATCAACAAGCATATGGTGCACTCGTATTGCGACATCGTATGTTTCCGCTTGTGAATTTTACATCTGGTATTGCGCCTTTCCTTCTTCTTGGTGGCTTTTTATTACAGCAGTTTTCGTTAATTGGTTTAGGGATCATTTTATTCTCGTTTGCAGTAGCGTTCCAAGTCATTACGTTGCCTGTGGAGTTTAATGCTAGTTCGCGTGCAAAAGACTTTATGATTGCAGAAGGTATTATTCGAAATGAAGAAGAACGTGGCGTAAATAAAGTGCTAAATGCCGCGGCATTAACGTATGTTGCTGCAGCACTTATTTCGGTGTTAGAATTAATTAAGTATGTGCTTATTTTTTTACAAGGAAACAATGAAGATTAATAAATAGGAGGTGGCATCCGCACGCATGTATGCGTGCGGACGTTCATTGGACATATTTAGTTTATGGATAATTGTTTTTCTTATTGCGTTAACTGGTTTTTTTGTCGCTTCAGAATTTGCGATTGTAAAAGTGCGTCCATCGCGCATGGATCAGTTAATTGAGGAAGGAAACAAAAAAGCAGTAGCAGCAAAGCACGTTATCACCCATTTAGACGAGTATTTATCTGCCAATCAGCTTGGTATTACAATGACATCACTCGGGCTTGGCTGGCTCGGGGAACCGACGGTGGAACGAGCGCTTCGTCCACTTTTTGATCAGTTTAACGTATCTCCATCATTTGCGCACGGTGCTTCGTTTATTGTTGCATTTGCAACGATTACGTTCATTCATGTTGTTATTGGTGAATTGATCCCGAAGACGATTGCAATTCAAAAAGCGGAAGCGATTACGCTATGGACAGCGCGTCCACTCATGCTATTTTATCGTGTCATGTACCCGTTTATTTGGTTATTAAACCAATCTGCACGTTTTGCGGTTCGGTTGTTTGGCTTTCAGCTATCTAATGGGCAGGAGCTAGCGCATTCTGAAGAAGAATTGCGTCTTCTTTTATCAGCCAGTTATAAAAATGGGGAAATTAACCATACAGAATATAAATACGTGAATAACATTTTTCGTTTTGACGATCGTGTGGCAAAAGAAATTATGGTTCCACGCAAAGAAATTATTGCGTTAGATGTCAACGATTCCATGGATCACGTGCTACAAACAGTTCGCGAAGAAAAGTATACACGTTATCCTGTTATTGATGGTGATAAAGATCATATTCTCGGATTAGTAAACGTAAAAGAGTTATTTACTGATCTTGTTGTGAATTGCCAAGAGCGAAAACAGTTGCGTGACTATATTCGTCCGATTATTCAAGTGATTGAAACGATCCCTATTCAAGATTTGCTTGTAAAAATGCAAAAAGAACGCATCCATATGGCCATTTTAGTTGATGAATATGGCGGTACATCTGGATTAGTGACGGTTGAAGATATTTTGGAAGAAATTGTTGGGGAAATTCGAGATGAGTTTGATACAGATGAAGCTCCACTTGTTCAAAAGATAGATGAGAATCGTACGATTGTAGATGGAAAAGTACTCATTAGTGAAATTAACGATTTATTCGGTTTAGAAATTGACGATACAGACGTCGATACAATTGGTGGATGGATGTTAACGGAGCGTTATAACATTCGTCCTGGGGAGCAAATTGAGTTTGGTGATTACGTCTTTAAAGTCGTGCAATTGGACGGTCACCATGTAAAAAAAATTGAAGTGACACGTCGCCCATTTCCAGTAGATGTAATCGCGGACATGAATGAAGAGGCTGCGTTATAATAACGCGCCTCTTTTTATATGTCCGAAAATTTTTTCATCAGGTAATGCCGAGCATGTGATCAGCTCTTTTGTAAATGGGTGAGGAAACAATAAGGAGCTCGCATGTAACGCTTGCCGATTAATCCACGGCTTCCCTCCGTACAATGTATCCCCAACTAACGGATGACCGATATAGCTCATATGAACACGAATTTGATGCGTTCGTCCTGTATCGAGGGTGAGGCGGACGAGCGACACATGTTTTTGTTTGTCATATTCGAGCCGTTCATAGTGCGTGATAGCTGTATCTCCTGTTTTCGATACACGTCGTTTTGTTGGATGGTATCGATCGCGACCGATTGGTGCTTCGATCGTTCCTTTTTTCTGTTTTACATATCCATGAACAAGCGCAATATACGTGCGACGAATGGATCGCTCAGCTAAATATTTATCAAGAATAGCCCCAGCAAGTGCGTGTTTAGCGAATAGAATGACACCGCTCGTATCGCGATCGAGTCGATGCACATGACGAACTTTGCTATAAATTCCTTCACATTGAAAGTAAAAAGCAACTGCATTTGCTAATGTATTCACCTGATTTGGTTGTGTTGGATGAACATCCATATGTGCAGGCTTGTTAATGACAAGTACATGATCATCTTCAAATACAACATGAAGCGGTACGTATGTCGGAATCGGTTCGATTTGTTCTTCTTTTATACGAACACGAATGCGATCGTTCGGTGAAATGATTGTATGAAAAGGAACGATGTCGTCATTGATTGATACACCTTTTGTCATTCGCCATTCATGTAACATTTTTTTAGGAACGAACCATTTCGTTTGGAATGCTTGTTCTAGTGACAAGCCTTCCCACGATGATGGCGCTTCAAATACGAGCCAACTTCCTTTTTTTTGTACATTCATTCGTCTCACTCTTTCTATACAATAAATTACCAACACCAAAACAGGAGTTGGTGTGTTACAATTTCGTTATGGATTAGGAAAAGAAATGGAAAAAGGTGAGGTCAATTGAAAACCGTCTATGTTGCTACAGAAGAGCAAAAGCAATATATTCATTCGCTCATTGAACAGTTTTATACATGTATTTTTCCAAAATATTTTACAGATGATGAAATTGAAACATTTCAATCGCTCGGCATATTACAGTTTGAATCTTCCGCATATGACGGAACATTAAAAGAGGCTTTTACGATTATTTCCGCATTACAATCGTTACAAGCCATCATTGAGTTTATTTCGTTTCATCGTCATCCAGCTGACTATGAACAGCTGTTTCAGCGCAATATTGAACAGTTAGAACAGCATGGCATTAGTTTCCCACTCACTCTTGAACATTTTTTGCATCAAAAAGATGGGTATATAAGCATGTATATAAAGCCTGTTCACGCTTGGGTGATGTGAAAAAGCCTTCAAAAACGAAGGCTTTTTATTTGATCTGTTCAAACCACTTGCGGAATACGTCTTCTTCATAATATCCTTCCATGCGTGCGACTTCTTTGCCATTTTTAAAGTGAATAATTGTCGGTGTTGCCTCGATATGATACTCGTCCCATCCTTCTTCAAATTCCAAAAGGTTAAATTGCTTTAAATCAATTCCCATCTCTTTTGATAGCGGAGCGACAATTGGTGTTGTCTTTTTACAAAATTCACACGTTGAACTGTAAAAGTAAACCGTGATCGTCTCCTTATTGTTTAATGCTTCTTTTAGCTCATTAGGTAAAATAATGTTTTGATAATTCGGATCATCAAGTAGACCGATTGTAGCTGGGTGCAATTCTTCCTTCCCAAATGGATTTCCTTCAGCTTTTTGTTTTTGTGTATATGACGTAATCCAAGCGAGTGAACTAAATAAAGCGATAATGATGCCCCCGAAAATAAGCAACTTTTTCATATGTATTTCCCTTCTTTCTCCATTCGAATGACTCGATAACTAATAATGCTGATGGAAACAAAGGCAATTAGTGCTAAAAGAGGAATGGTAATAAAACCAAGCCAGTTAAGATAATCACCCGTGCATGGCACAATGCTACATGATGGAGCCGTATCGCGAAAAAACGTTACTTTTTGAATTAAATAATGATATGAAGAAATTATGCCGCCAATGACCGATAACATAAGTGTATAACGTGCGATCATAAATTCTTTTCGTACGAAAGCCATGGCAAGCAAAAACACTTGTGGGTACATAAAAATACGTTGGTACCAGCAAAGTTCACATGGGATAAATTTCATTACCTCAGAAAAATACAGGCTGCCAAGTGTAGCAATTAACGCAACGATCCAAGCGGTCAATAAATAATTTTCTTTCCGCGTCATGATTCCACCTTCTTAGTTTTTTACTCTTTGTTCATTATAGTACATGGAAAGAAATGATGTAAATTGCGACTACATTTTACGTTTGAGTCAAGACTTTGTGGGAGATTTTTTTCTCGACCGATTTTTTTGGTTATA
>NZ_JBTZSY010000034.1:0-24847 GCF_054815885.1 Anoxybacillus sp. TBDG-1 | reverse complement strand
ATTTGTATATAGAGTTTTACAATTTTTTATAAAAACATTTTAACAGCACTTCACCCCTTTGCACCGCGCTTACTCGACAATTTTTGTTACGTCAATAATATGTGGTAGCGCTTTTAATTGTTCGACAATCGCATCGTCAATATTTTGATCGACTTCAATCGTCATTAACGCTTGTTTTCCTTTTTCTTTCCGCGAGACTTCCATATGACCGATGTTGATAGCATATTTCGCCAACACGTTAGCGACCCCTGCGATCGCTCCATAACGATCGTTATGCATAATTAAAAGGGCGGGGTGATGACCAGAAAGCTTTAGTTCGAAACCGTTTAGCTCAATAATTTCAATTTTTCCACCACCAATTGAAATGCCGACAAGCTCTAATTCACCCTGTTCGTCGCCGAGACGAATTTTTGCTGTATTTGGGTGAGGCGGAATCGCTTCTTCTTCATGAAACGTGATACGAATGCCTTCTTGTTTGGCAATGTGCAACGATGTTTTCATTCGTTCATCAAACGTATCAAAATTTAATAAACCGCCAACGATGGCAACATCTGTCCCGTGTCCTTTATACGTTTCAGCGAATGAACCGTAAAAGAAAATATCGGCCCAAGCAGGTTTTCTCCCAAATAAATGGCGCGCTACTTTGCCAATGCGTACCGCCCCTGCTGTATGTGAGCTTGACGGACCAATCATAATCGGACCGATAATGTCGAATACACTACGATATTTCACGTTTTGTTCTCCCCTTTGTCATCTTCATGAAAAAGAAGGGGAACACTCCCCTTCTTTCATCGTATGTGAATGATAGCGATCTCGCTTTATTCAATCGCAAAAATAAATGGATATAGCGGTTGCCCACCATGATGCGTTTCTACTTCGACATGCGGGAATTGTTGTTCAACAAATTGAACGACGTGTGCGAGTTGTTCCTCTGTCGCATCTTCACCAGAAAGAATCGTGACAATTTCATCTTCTTCGCTAATGATATGTGAAAGTAACGTTTCAACGACATGCGTAAGCTCTTTGTCCGATACGACAATTTTCCCATCGGCAATTCCCATGTAATCATCTTTTTCGATTTCGACACCATCAATATTTGTATCGCGTACGGCAAACGTCACTTGTCCTGTTTTTACGCGAGCAAGTGCCTCCGTCATCGCCTTCTCATTGTCTTCTTTTGTCACAGAAGGATTAAAGGAAAGCAAAGCAGTCATTCCTTGTGGCACTGTTTTTGATGGAATGACAACCACATCACATGAAGCGACAGAAGCGGCTTGTTGAGCTGCTAAAATAATATTTTTATTGTTTGGCAAAACAAATACCGTTTGGGCATTTACTTCCTCAATTGCCTTTACGATGTCTTCTGTGCTTGGATTCATCGTTTGTCCACCTTCGATGACCGCATGCGCACCGATGCTTGTAAATAATTCGGCAATGCCATCTCCCATCGCTACCGCAACGATGCCGTACGGGAGACGTTCTTGCTTTTTCGGTTGCGGCATGTTTTCATGGACAATATTCGCATGCTGTTCGCGCATGTTTTCGATTTTAATGTTAATTAAACTTCCATAACGTTGCGCATACGTGAGCACTTCTCCCGGCTGTTCTGCATGAATGTGCACTTTTACTAATTCATCATCTGCAATGACAAGAAGCGAATCACCGAAACGGCTTAAATCTTGGCGAAACGTTTCTTCTTGAAACGGGTGTTTCGCTACTTTATCTTGCTCAAATTTCACCATAAATTCTGTACAATATCCAAATTCAATATCATCTGCACTTAGATGGCTTTGAACGTTGGGATGATGTTCTGTGCGGACGAGCTGTTCCATTGACAATGCTTCTGTTTCTGCAATTGTTTCACCTTTTAAGGCAGCTAAAAATCCTTCATATACAAATACGAGGCCTTGTCCACCGCTATCAACGACACCTACTTCTTTTAAAACAGGAAGTAAATCAGGCGTCCGCTTCAGCGATGCTTTTGCTTCTTTTAACACTTCCGTCATCACAACGACGATGTCTGTTTCTTTTTTCGCAACAGTAACAGCGCGCTTTGCTGCATCTTTTGCAACGGTTAAAATCGTGCCTTCAACTGGCTTCATCACGGCTTTATATGCCGTTTGTACACCCGCTTCAAGCGCTGCCGCAAACTCTTTGCTGTTAATTTCGCTTTTTTGTTCAATCGCTTTCGCAAATCCACGGAATAATTGTGATAAAATGACGCCTGAATTTCCACGCGCGCCCATTAATAATCCTTTCGCTAGCGCACTTGCCACTTTTCCGATATGGTCAGATACGTGATTTTTTACTTCTTTCGCACCAGACGTCATCGACAAATTCATGTTCGTTCCTGTATCCCCATCTGGAACGGGAAACACGTTTAATGCATCTACTGTTTTTGCATTGTTCGCTAAATGTGTCGCGCCTTGCAACACCATTTGTGCGAAGCGCTTTCCATCTAATGTTGTCACTCCCACAGACTTGTTCCTCCTCACTACGGATTCGTCACACGAACCCCTTGAACATAGATGTTGATTGACTGAACAGATAAACCTAATGTTTGATCTAACGTATACTTCACTTTCGTTTGTACGTTGTGAGCAACTTCAGAAATTTTCGTACCGTAGCTAACGATGACGTATAAATCGATGTGCACTTCATCGTTTTCTTGGCGAACAACAATACCTTTCGCGAAATTTTCGCGACGTAAAATTTCAGCAATTCCATCTTTTAACTGATTTTTTGATGCCATGCCGACAATGCCGTAGCAATCGACTGCTGCTCCTCCAGCAATTGCTGCAATGACATCGTTGCTAATTTCAACACGACCATATTTCGTTTGTAATTCAATGGACATCGCTCAAGTCCCCTTTCTTGTTAGGTAGCTAACGCCATTGTACTATACTCGGCTTATTTTTAAAAGTTCCTACCCATAGTATATTTACCCGAAATAGAAAACAGATGTCAAGGTTATTTTCTTGAAAGAGTATGTCGGAAGTATTGCAATCCGTTTTTATGTATGATAAATTATAGTAGTGTTTTGAGCACGTAGTTTGGCAAGTGAGGAGGGAAACAAAATGGCAAAATGCTTTGTGACTGGTAAGAAAAAATCATTCGGAAACGCTCGTTCTCACGCAATGAATGCGAGCCGCCGCACATGGAAAGCAAACCTTCAAAAAGTTCGCATTTTAGTTGACGGAAAGCCAAAGCGCGTTTGGGTTTCTGCTCGCGCATTAAAATCCGGAAAAGTAGAACGCGTGTAATAGAAAAAAGCACCAAATAATTGGTGCTTTTTATCCTTTTTTGAATGAATTTAACATCGCTCGCACAATTCCACCTAAAAATTTCGGCAACTTAATCGTATAAAACTTCACTATGATTCCCTCCCCTACTGTGCACACTCTTCTACTAATATATTCATCTCCGCACAAATCGTACCTCGAAGCGTTATTTTTCATCCTTGCTTCTTATCATCATTAATATGCCTTCAGTGAACGAAAAAGTACCAAAATGATGGATGAGTTCATTGCTTACGCATAATGTTGATCCGAGCGGTATATCGTGCGCATCGAGCGAATATTTAAACCCGCGAAGCGTTAAAGCACGAATCGAAGTCATTGGGATAAATGAAATATACGAATAGTCGCCTTCATTTTCAACGACATGTTCGCCGCTTCGATAAAGCGTAACGACATTTTGACGATCAATTAATTCAATTTGTCCGTCTTTTCCTTTAAACAAAAGCTGGACGTTGCCGAATAAATGGTCCAGTCGTCCCCCCGTTCCTCCAAACACACGAATTTTTGTCGCTTGTTGTTCAAGCGCCCAATCAAGTGCAATGTCTGTATCCGTTTGATCTTTTTCCGCTGGCCATATGTCGATGTGAGGTAATTTTTTTTTCAATTGTTGTAACTGTTGTTCATCAATAGAATCAAAATCGCCAAACGCCCGTTTTGGCATAATTCCCGCATCGAGCAACGATAAAACGCCACGATCTACCCCTACCCAACATACGTCTTCTCCGTCATATGCTTGCAAATGAGGTAAAAAGCTTGTTGGTCCTCCTGCTACAAGATGAATAATCAACATGTTCACCTCCCTAAGAAAGAAGGATGTGTCAAGATGACACACCCTCACGAATGGCGCGAATCGCTTTGGCACGATCTTTTTGATTATAAATGGCTGATCCTGCAACGAGAACGTTCGCTCCGGCTTCGACACAAAGTTTTGCGGTTTCAGCTTGAATACCACCGTCTACTTCAATTTCAACAGAAATTCCACGCTTGCGAATGAGTGTTGACAACGCATGAATTTTTGGAAGCACGGCTGGAATAAACGATTGTCCACCAAAACCCGGATTGACCGTCATAAATAAAACGAGGTCAAGGTCTTCAATCAAATGTTCGATCATTGAAATCGGTGTATGTGGATTTAACGCTACTCCTGCTTTTACACCATGTTCTTTAATGAGATGAATGGTGCGATGTAAATGCGGGCACGCTTCAACGTGCACCGTTAAATAGTCTGCTCCTGCTTTCGCAAACGTCGGGATATAACGATCGGGTTGTTCGATCATTAAATGAACGTCGAGCGGCAATGTTGTTACAGGTCGAATCGCTTCCACGATGAGCGGGCCGATCGTCATGTTCGGGACGAAATGCCCGTCCATGACATCGACGTGAATATAATCCGCTCCCCCACGCTCGACATCGATAATTTCTTCACCTAGTTTAGCAAAATTGGCAGATAAAATGGATGGTGCAATTTTAATCATGTTTAATACCTCGGCTTTCGTTCTTTTATTTCCTCGATAAAGCTCACGTAATGTTCGTAACGATAAGAAGGAATGTCTCCCGATGCTAGCGCCCCTTTCACCGCACATTTCGGCTCAGCTGTATGCGTACAACCGCGGAACTTACAATCGGCGCTTCTAGCTACAAACTCTGGAAAGCAAAGCGGCAATTGTTCGAGTTCGATCTCATCGAATTGTAGCGCACTAAATCCCGGCGTATCTGCGACAAAACCGCCTCCGATTTCAATTAACTCAACATGTCTTGTCGTATGTTTTCCACGTCCAAGATGATGGGAAATGTCCCCTGTTTTTAACTGTAAGTCTGGGCGTAACGCATTGAGTAAAGACGACTTCCCAACACCCGACTGCCCCGCAAATACGGACACTTTTCCCGTAAAGTACGGCAATAGCGCTTCAACACCTGCAAGCGTTTTGACTGACACTTCTAACACATCATATCCAATTTGACGGTAATCACGAATATATCGTTCAATGTGCAGCTTTGTTTCATCGTCGACTAAATCCATTTTGGTTACAACAATAATGGGTCGAATATGTTTTGCTTCAATTAATACGAGAAATCGATCCAGTAGCCCGGGGCTGAAATCTGGCTCAACGGCTGAAAACACTAAAATCGCTTGATCGATATTTGCGATGGGCGGGCGAACAAGTTCATTTTTCCGCTCAAATACATCTAATATGTAGCCTTCTCGTTCATTTTCCGCCTGAAAAGAAACGTAGTCGCCGACAAGCGGCGTCACTTTCCGCTTCCGAAACACCCCGCGACCACGGCATTGATACACTTGACCGTCGCTTAACACGTAATAAAAACCGCTTAACGCTTTAATAATTTTTCCTTCTGCCATGCCTTCCCTCCTTTAAGGTGTTGTTGGATATGGCACGATGCCTTCACGCACCGTCGTGCCATTGACAACGACGCGATAACGCCCTTGTTTCCCTTGTTGAATGACAAATTCGACACGTTCTTTTACATCATTTGTTAAGCGATAACGTTTGTACGGTTGAGAAAATGAATGGTTTTCATCTTCAATATATAATTCTGCCATGACTGGTTCGTTTGCATCAACAGGCGGTTCGTACGGAATGCTAATTTCTTGGATGACTTTCTTTGTTAATATCGGTTCTTTTCCAAGAGAAATGACGACCGTCACAGTCGCTCCTTTTTCTAATTTTGCGTTCGCTTGTGGCGTTTGAGAAATAACGAGCCCTTTTTCGACTGTATCTGAATATTGCTGTTTGACGATCACGTACAGTTGTTGGTCTGCAGCATAATCGCGCACACTTTTTTCCGTGTATCCTGTTAAATCTTTTAAAACAATTTTTTCTGGTCCAAGGCTGACGGTAAAACGCACTTCTGTTTCTTCCGGTACAACTTTTTCGCCCGGAAGCGGGAATTGTTCAATGATCGTCCCTACTGGTTCATCGCTATACACTTCTTTTTTATCGATGAGCAAATACTTTTCGGAACGCAATTGTGGTTCGACATCATCAATTTGTTCGCCAATATAATTTTTAAACTCGACTTTTTTCTTTCCTATACTTCTATAAATTGTCACCGCTGTGCCTACTTTTACGACTTTCCCAGCCTGTGGATTTGTGCGAATGACGTAACCTTCTGCAATATCATCATGTTCTTCTTCAACCGTCTTTTCAATTTTCAAGCCTAACGATGTCAGTTCTGCAACAGCATCGTCATAATTTTGAGCAGTGACATCGGGCACAGTAACATCTTTCGGGAAAAATACTTTCGGAATCCATGTCACCGCACTCACTCCTATGCCAACGAGCAAAAGAAGAAAAACGCTTAAACCGATCATCCATTTTTTTTGTCGCTTTTCTTTTGGATAAGAAACACTTTCTTTTTTTTCTGGCGGTGAAGGAGCTACTTGTTGTACAATCGGGATAATTTTCGTTTCTTCATCTTCATTTTCCATAGGTAACGTAAATTTCGCTTCGTTAATCCGCTCAGGTAAAAGAGCTGTACGAATATGTTGTTGCATGTCCAATGCGCTATTGTAGCGATGCAACAAATTTTTCGCTGTTGCTTTTAACACAATGTTTTCGACGCTTTGCGGAATATTTGGATTCCATTTTCGCACAGACGGTGTTTCTGTTTGCAAATGTTTTAATACAATTGCCACAGCAGATTCGCCAGAGAACGGCAATTGACCTGTTAATAGTTCAAACATGACGATACCGAGCGAATAAATATCTGATTTTTCTGTCGCTATGCCACCTTTTGCTTGTTCAGGCGATAAATAATGAACAGAGCCTAAAACGGAATTCGTTTGGGTAATTGTCGTTGAACTTAAAGCAATCGCTATACCAAAATCTGTAATTTTTAATGTTCCGTCTTCTGCGACTAAAATATTTTGTGGCTTAATATCACGATGAATGACTCCGTTTTGATGGGCATGAGCCACTGCTCCTGTTAATTCATCCATCATGCGCAACACTTCTTGCACAGGGAGGGGGGCGTGTTGCTGAATATATTGTTTTAACGTACAGCCACGCACATATTCCATGACCATGTAATAAATACCGTCATCTTCTCCAACGTCGTAAATGGTGACAATGTTTTCATGATTTAAACTTGTCGCAGCTTGTGCTTCGCGGCGAAAACGTTTAATAAATAATTCATCGTTTGCAAAATCTAAACGTAGCACTTTCACGGCAACGTCGCGATCTAAAATGATATCTCTAGCTAAATAAACGTTCGCCATGCCACCGCCACCAATGAGTTGCAAAAGTTTATAGCGACCGTTTAATCGTTTGCCAATGAGCACGAGCGATCACCTACTTTCATCCACATCTGCAAATTGTACGATCGCTAACGTAATATTATCTTCCCCACCGTGCTCGTTTGCAACATCAATGAGCGCCTGCGCTTTTTCTTCAAGCGGGCGATCAGACGTTAATATGTCGACCATCATCTGTTCCGATACTTTATTAGAAAGGCCGTCAGAACAAAGCAATAACATATCTCCTTCTTCGACAGTCACTGTTTTCACGTCTAGCTGAATCGTCTGTTCTGTTCCGAGCGCACGCAATAGTACATGTTTACGCGGATGATACTCTGCATCTTCTTTCGATAGTTGCCCGCTTTTCACTAATTCGTTGACAAGAGAATGGTCTTCTGTCATTTGTTGAAATCCGCTTGCGTTTAGTAAATAACAACGGCTATCACCGATGTGCCCGATCGTCGCAAACTGTTTTGTGCAAATGGCAGCAACAACGGTTGTACCCATCCCTTGACAATGATCGTTCGTTTGAGAGTGTTGAAACAGCGATTCGTTTACTTTCATCACATGTTCTTTTAGCCACGTTTCTGCTTGTTGTGGGGACGTCATTTCTTCCGTCTCTTCCCAAAACTGTTTTAACTGCGTCATCGTCATTTCACTCGCCACATCACCAGCCAGATGACCACCCATCCCATCAGCAACAACAGCTAAATAATCACCTGTTTGATTGATAAAAACGCCGCCGTTATCTTCGTTATGTGACCTTATTTTACCGACATCCGTTTGAAATACCGCCTTCATATACGTATCACTTCCTTACTTCGATATGTGTGCCCACATCGTTACGCTTTCGTTTCTTCTTTCCGCTCTTTTGCACGTAGCTGACCGCATGCTGCATCAATATCGTGCCCTTGTTCACGGCGAATCGTGACGTTAATGCCGTGTTTTTTCAACGTCTTCTCAAACGCAAAAATTTGCTCGCGCGGCGTGCGCACGTAGTTGCGTTCAGGCACATAGTTGACCGGGATTAAATTGACGTGACATTTTAATCCTTTAATCAGCTCAGCAAGCTCTTCGGCATGTTCAATTTGATCGTTCACACCGCCAAATAAACCGTATTCAAATGTCACGCGCCGCCCTGTTTTTTCAATGTAATAGCGTACCGCTTCCATTAGCTCTGGCAATTTATAAGCGCGGTTAATCGGCATTAACTTCGAGCGCAATTCCGTATTTGGCGCATGAAGTGAAATCGCGAAGTTAATTTGCATATTTTCATCGGCAAATTGATAAATTTTTGGGATGATGCCGCTCGTTGATACGGTGATGTGACGCGCGCCGATATGCAGCCCTTTTGGATGATTCACGATTTTTAAAAATTTGATGAGCTCGTCATAGTTATCAAACGGTTCCCCGATTCCCATGACGACGATGCTGCTTACTCGTTCGTTCGTTTCATCGAGCGCTTTTTGTACTTTGACGACTTGGGCAACAATTTCACCTGCTTGTAAGTTGCGCTTTAAACCGCCTAACGTAGAAGCACAAAACGTACAGCCGATTCGGCAGCCGACTTGTGTCGTCACACAAATCGAATTACCGTAGTCATGGCGCATAAGCACCGTTTCAATCGAATAGCCGTCATGAAGCTCAAATAAAAACTTCATCGTTCCGTCTTTTGACGTTTGCTGTACGAGCGTTTTTAATGTCGTGATGACGAAATGTTCATCTAACTGTTCGCGCAACGCTTTTGGAATATTTGTCATCTCTTCAAATGACGTCACTCGTTTTTTATATAACCATTCAAAAATTTGTGTGGCGCGAAACGGCTTTTCCCCTTGCTGTTCCACCCAACTTTGCAAGTCTTCTAAACGTAGCGAGTAAATGGATGGTTTCATATCATTTCACCTTTCTTTTTCAATGTGGCGATAAAAAATCCGTCGCTATATACGTGATGTGGAAGCAATTGCAACATGCCGTGACGCACGTATGGCGCAACCGATGATGGCAGGCGCGAAGGAAGCGTCTCATCGAGCTCATATTGTGGATGTTCGTCTAAAAACGTCGCAATCACTTGTTCGTTTTCTTCCCGATCAACCGTACATGTGCTATATACAAGCGTTCCACCACGTTTTACAAGCGGGGCAACGGCTCGTAAAATATTTAGTTGAACGTTTGCAAGTTGTGCAATATCTGTTTCGCTTTTCGCATATTTAATTTCCGGCTTTCGCCGAATGACGCCAAGTCCTGAACAAGGGGCATCAACTAATATGCGATCAAACGTTTCAGCAGCAAATTGCATATGTGCTTGACGGCTATCAAGTTGTTTCGTTTCAATATTCGACAAGCCTAGACGTTTTGCCTGCTGCTCAATCAGCTTTACTTTATGATCGTGAATATCTAACGCAACGACACGGCCTTTGTTGTTCATTCGTTCAGCCATATGCGTCGTCTTTCCGCCCGGTGCCGCGCAACAATCTAAAACAACGTCTGTTTCGGTTGGAGAAAGAGCGTAAGCAACAAGCATCGAGCTTTCGTCTTGAATCGTAAGAAGCCCTTCTTGAAACACGCTCGTTTTCGCTGCATTCCCTTTTATGATTTTGATTCCAATCGGCACGACGGAAGAAGGAACGGCTTCAATGCCTTCTTCTTTTAGAAGAGCGATCACTTCTTCAACGGTCGCACGCATGACGTTCACTCGTGCCGTTTGTTCTGGCGGCAAGTTGTTTGCTTCACACACCCGTTTCGTTTCATCGAAGCCGAACTGTTCGATCCAGCGCCGCACGAGCCAAAGCGGGTGGCTTGTCGCAACGGCTAGACGTTCAATGTCGTCTTTTATTTCATCAAACGAGCGCAACCCTTGGCGCTGAATGGAGCGCAATACCCCGTTTACGAGCGAGGCGATGCCGCGATGACCGCGACGTTTTGCTATTTCTACCGCTTCAAATAACGCCGCGCGATCAGGAATTCGATCTAAAAATACCATTTGATAAAGCGACATTCGGAGCAACAGGCGCACCCACGGCTCAATTTTTCCTTTCACAAACGGCTGTAAATAGTAATCAAGCGTATCGCGTCGTTGGATCGTGCCGTACACTATCTCTGTTAAAAGCGCCACGTCTTGAGCGGATAATTCGTTCGTTTCGATCACATGATGTAATGATAAATTGCTATATGCTCGTTTTTTTTCAATGTCGATTAGCACATCTAATGCTAAGTTTCGCACGTTTTTTTTACTCATTCGCCCCTCCTAATACTGTCCCAGTTGAAATTGTCGTGCCGCGCAAAAAGTCGGTAGCGCTCATTTTCCGTTTTCCTGCTGGTTGTAATTCCGTAATTTTAATCGCTATTTCGTTGCCGGTTGCAACGATGATGCCATCTTGCTCAACGGCGACAATCGTGCCCGGTTGTGCCTGTGAAGAAGCTTGCACTTTTTCCCCCCACCAAATTTTCCAACGTTCATCGCCGTATGTCGTATAGGCAACAGGCCAAGGATTCATGCCGCGAATATGGTTGTAAATGTCTTCACCTGTTTTCGTCCAATCGATCCGCTCTTGTTCGGGCTTAATGTTGTATGCAAACGTCGCTTGTTCATCATCTTGCTTGATCGGCGTGATGTCGCCTTGAAGCAGTTTCGGAAGCGTCTCAGAAAGTAGTTTCGCACCCGCTTGGCTTAGTTTGTCATGCAATGTCCCGACCGTATCGCGTTCATCAATTGGCACTTCCACTTGCGTTAATATGTCGCCTGCATCTAGTTTTTCAACCATGTACATAATCGTAATGCCTGTTTTTTCTTTTCCTTGTAAAATGGCGTAATGAATCGGAGCGCCGCCGCGCAACTCCGGTAAAAGCGATGCGTGAACATTAATGCAGCCATACTTTGGTGCTTCAAGAAGCGGTTTCGGTAAAATTTGTCCAAACGCAGCCGTCACAATCAAATCAGGTTGCAAGGCGATCACTTGTTCATACTGGTCTTTTTCCCGAATTTTCGTTGGTTGTAGTATCGGAATGCCGTATGATTGTGCAGTCACTTTGACAGGCGGCGGGGTTAATTGCTGTTTCCGTCCTTTTGGTTTATCTGGTTGCGTCACGACGCCGACGACGTTGTATCCATCTTTGATCAACTGTTCTAAAATCGGAACAGCAAAATCAGGTGTTCCCATAAACACAATGTTCATCCTTCAAACTCCCCTTCTTCATAGTACCGAATGACTTTCGATGTAAATAATATGCCATGTAAATGGTCAATCTCATGTTGTAACGCGCGCGCTAAAAAGCCAGTCGCTTCGATTTCAAACGGGCGACCGCGACGATTTTGCGCGCGTACTTTCACGTATTGGAAACGTTTCACTTCCCCAAATAATCCTGGAAAACTTAAACATCCTTCCGGTCCGAGTTGTTCGCCGCTCTGTTCAATGATGACAGGATTAATTAGCTCAATGCGTCCATGGCGGTCGCCAATATCAACAATCGCAATTTGTTGAGCGATGCCGATTTGTGGGGCGGCTAAACCGACCCCATCGGCCGCAAGCATCGTATCATACATATCGTTTAATAACTTCGTCAATTTCCGGTCAAATACGGTGACCGGCTGGCAAACGGTTTCTAAAATTGGTGCAGGATATATGACAATCGGTAAAATTGCCAAAACGTCTCCTCCCTTATTCACATCATCATATACGGATTTAAATCAATCGTAATCGTCACATCGCCGCGCGCCATGTCACGCTGATAATGTTCAACAATCGTGCGCAACGCCGTCGTTAAGTTCGCTTCCCGCTTGTATTTTATCATGCATTGGTAACGATATCTATCGTTCATGCGCGCAATCGGAGAAGCGACAGGTCCTAGCACAACCGCTTTAGGAGAAAGATGTTTTTTCACGTGTGCAGCAATTTTTTCAGCTACGCTTACCCCTTTGAGCGGATCGACATGGGATACGGTAATGAGTGCTAAATAGTAAAACGGCGGATACCCGTGTTTTTTTCGGGTAATCATTTCGCGCTCATAAAACGCTTCAAAATGATGATCGGCTGCTAGTTGGATGCTGTAATGTTCAGGCGTGTACGTTTGAATAACGACTTCGCCCGGCAAATGATGCCGTCCGGCTCTACCGCTCACTTGTGTTAGTAGCTGAAACGTTTTTTCTGCCGCCCGAAAGTCAGGCACATGAAGCATTGTGTCAGCCGCTAATACGCCGACTAATGTGACGTTCGGAAAATCAAGTCCTTTCGCAATCATTTGCGTGCCAAGTAAAATGTCCGCCTTCCCTTCCCCGAATTCATTTAACAATCGTTCGTGTGCTCCTTTGCGGCTCGTTGTATCGACATCCATGCGAATGACACGCGCATGAGGTAAAAGCTTTGTTAATTCTTCTTCCACTTTTTGTGTTCCTGTTCCAAAAAAACGAATATGTTCGCTTTGGCAAGCAGGACAATGCGAAGACATGCGTTGTTCGTATCCACAATAATGACATTTCAGCTGCTGTTGCACGCGATGGTACGTGAGCGAAATATCGCAATGAGGACATTGAATAACGTGACCGCAGTCTCGACACATGACAAAAGATGAATAGCCACGACGATTTAAAAATAAAACGGACTGCTCCCCTTTTTGTAACCGCTCCGTTAATTTGTCAAATAAGAGCCGAGAAAACATCGAACGGTTTCCTGCCCGTAATTCTTCACGCATATCGACAATCTCAACAGGCGGAAGCGCATGATCGTTCATTCGTCTCGTTAACGTAACTTGTTTATATACCCCTTTTTTCGCGCGAGCAAACGATTCAAGCGATGGGGTGGCGCTCCCGAGCACAACCGGACAACGATGGTAACGACCGCGAAAAATAGCAACATCGCGAGCGTGATAGCGCGGTGACTCCTCTTGTTTGTAGCTCGTTTCATGCTCTTCATCGATAATAATGATGCCGATGTTTTCAAACGGAGCGAAAATGGCAGAGCGCGCCCCGACGACGAGTTGCACTTCTTTTCGTTGAATTTTTCGCCATTCGTCATACTTTTCTCCAAGCGATAAGCCGCTATGAAGAACGGCTACTCTCGAGCCAAATCGTTCTTTAAACCGCTTCACCATTTGAGGCGTCAGCGAAATTTCAGGTACGAGCACAATCGCTTCTTTTCCTTTTTTTAAGACGACATCAATTGCCTGCATATACACTTCTGTTTTTCCGCTTCCGGTGACGCCGTACATTAAAAAAACATCGTGCGCGTCTTCGTCAAGCGCTTGTCCGATCGCATGTAGCGCTTTTCGTTGTTCATCTGTTAAAGCGAGCGGTTTTGTTTTTGTAAATGAGCGATTTGCATATGGGTCACGATATACTTCTCGTTCTTTCACAGTAACGAGCTGTTTTTGAATGAGCGATTGAACGGTCGCGGATGTGCTATTCGTTTCGCTCAATAGCTGTTTTAACGGTAAAGCGCGCGCCACAAGCAACCGCTCGAGCACTTGTTTTTGTTTGATTGCGCGCGTTGAGAGCGATGCGAGCATATGTGTGACATATTCATCGCTTGCGCATAATTCGACCCATTTTTCTGTTTTTATTTTTCCTTTTTCTTCAACACGATAAACGACTTCAATATGACCGTTTGCAATTTCTTTTTGCAACAGGCGTACGTACGGTGTTTTTTCGACATCGCTCCACGGAATTGCGAGACGATCGCCAAACAACGCACGTACATCTTCATGTACAAGCGAAATATATTGTTTAATGAGCCGAATGTCTTTTTCATACTTCGCTTTCATCGCAGCAGGTAACATCGCTTGAAGTGCTGATACCATAAAACAAAGCGTCGTTTCCGTTAGCCATTTTCCTAATTGAAGCAGTTCTTCATTAAATACAGGAACGACATCAAAAAGGGAATGAATAGGCTTTAATTGTTCCATCGGCATATCGGTCGTTTCTTTCACTTCAATGACAAACCCTTGTAAAAAGCGGGTGCCAAATGGCACGACAACGCGCATCCCAGCTTGTACGATACCGACAAGTTCAGGCGGGATCGCGTAATCAAACGGGCGATCCGTTTGACTCGCTGGAATATCAACGATGACAGAAGCAATCGTCATAAGCGTCCCTCAATTTCGCGATGAACTTCACGTAAAATTTCTTTTGCCACTTCCGACTTTGGTAAAAGCGGAAGTTGTTTTTCCGTGCCATCTCGTTTAAATAACGTCACAATATTTGTATCCGTTCCGAATCCCGCTCCTTCTTGTACGACGTTATTTGCGACAATCATATCGGCGTTTTTGCGCGCAAGCTTATCTTTCGCATATCGTTCGACATCGTTCGTTTCTGCCGCAAAGCCAACTAAAAATTGGTGCGTTTTTTGTTTGCCGAGTGTGTGTAAAATGTCGATCGTTCGCTCTAAAACGACAGTATAGTCCCCTTGTTGTTTTTTTATTTTATTGTCAGCGACGTATTTTGGGCGATAATCCGCCACCGCGGCTGTTTTAATGACGATATCGCTATCGTGGAAATGGTTCATCACTTTTTCATACATATCTTGCGCACTTTCCACACGAATCATCTGTACACCTACAGGGTGAGGAAGCGATGTCGGACCAGAAATGAGTACGACATCGGCTCCAAAATCGCGCGCCGCTTCGGCGATGGCATAACCCATTTTTCCTGTCGAATGATTGCTGAAAAAGCGGACAGGGTCAAGTTTTTCTCGAGTCGGACCAGCGGTTACTAACACTTTTTTTCCTTTTAGTATCTCGTTTGTTGCGAAATGTTGTTCAAGCAAAGCGACGATCGTTTCTGGCTCTTCTAATCGTCCTTTTCCAACATAGCCGCACGCAAGTAACCCTTCGACCGGTTCAATGAAACGATAACCAAACGACTGCAATGTGCGCATATTTTGTTGTACGGCTGGATGCTCGTACATATGAACGTTCATCGCAGGCGCGAGCCAAACCGATGCTTTTGTCGCAAGTAAAATGGTTGTCACCATATTATCAGCTAGTCCGTGTGCAAGTTTTGCGATCGTGTTTGCGGTCGCAGGGACAACGAGTACGACATGCGCCCAATCAGCTAAGTCAATATGTGCAATGACGTTCGGTTTTTTTTCATCAAATGTATCGACGTACACCTCGTTTTTCGATAACGCTTGAAACGTAAGCGGTGTGACAAATTGACAAGCGGCTTCCGTCATGACGACTTTGACATTCGCCCCCGCCTGTACAAGTTTGCTTGTGAGCGCTGCTGCTTTATACACCGCAATACCACCAGTAACACATAATAAAATGTTTTTTTGCTGAAGCATCAACGTTACCCCTTTCATTTGTTATTTGTAAAAAAATAACAACCTAAAACTAGGTTGTCGTAAGTAGTTTATTGCGCTGCTTCTTCTTCGCTAACGACTTCAATATGACCCGCCGCAATTTCTTCTAACGCTTTGCCGACAAATTTTTTCGACACAGGTTTTTCGATCGTTAAATCATTTTTTACTTGCAATTGGCGTGCTCGCTTCGCTGCCACTGTGACAAGCGTATATTTTGAATCTAATTTTGTCATAAGTAAGTCAATCGAAGGATATAACATATTACTCAACCTCCAACATCTTTTTATATCGTTGTGCAACGCGTTCACGACGGCAATGTTCAGCCGTCACGATCGCTTTAATGCGTTCACACGCAAGCTCAACTTGATCGTTTTCAACGACGTAATCGTATGCATCCATCATTTCTAGTTCTTCTTTTGCAGCTTTTAAGCGATCGCGAATGAGTTCTTCTGATTCTGTTCCGCGCATTTCAATTCGTTTACGCAATTCGCTTAAGCTTGGCGGAGCGAGGAAAATAAAGAGCGCCCCTGGGAACACTTTACGAACTTGCATCGCCCCTTGCACTTCAATTTCTAAAAAGACGTCTTTTCCTTCTTGTAACGTTTTTTCCACGTACTCAATTGGCGTGCCATAGTAGTTTCCGACATATTCGGCCCATTCTAACAATTCATTTTGGCGAATCATTTGTTCAAACTGTTCACGCGTTTTGAAAAAGTAGTCGACACCATCAACTTCTCCTTCACGCGGTTTGCGCGTTGTGACAGAAATCGAATATTGCAATTGAATGTCTGGCTGTGAAAATAATGCTTTTCGCACCGTCCCTTTTCCGACGCCAGACGGTCCTGATAAAACGATTAATAAACCTCGTTCCTTCACGTTCATCCCTACCCTTCTATAATAAACAAACTACTCCACATTTTGCACTTGTTCTTTAATTTTTTCAAGGGCACTTTTCATGTTAACGACTTCAGAAGCAATGTGGCGATCATTTGCTTTTGAACCGATCGTATTCATTTCACGATTGAGCTCTTGAACGAGAAAGTCAAGTTTTCGTCCAACTGCTCCCCCTTCAGAAACGATGCGACGAAACTGTTCAATATGGCTATATATGCGTTTTAATTCTTCATGAATATCGACTTTTTCCGCAAATAATGCGACTTCCGTTAATAGCCGTTGCTCATCCACGATACCTTGCACAAATTCATGCACTCGTTTATGTATGCGATCGCGATAAGAAGCGACGACTGTTGGTGAGAGTTGTTCAATGCGACGCGCGCTTGTCTCAATTACCTCAAGTTGCGCAAGCATATCTGCTAATAACGCTTTTCCTTCTTGTTCGCGCATATGTTTTAGTTGTTCGACCGCTTCTTTTGTCGCTTGTAAAAGTA
This sequence comes from Anoxybacillus sp. TBDG-1, assembly GCF_054815885.1. Classification (NCBI taxonomy): domain Bacteria; kingdom Bacillati; phylum Bacillota; class Bacilli; order Caryophanales; family Anoxybacillaceae; genus Anoxybacillus; species Anoxybacillus sp. TBDG-1. Next base: position 7,614 of record NZ_JBTZSY010000034.1, on the reverse strand, counting down.
AAGAAAGAAGCGCTTCATTTTCGGTCGGTTGCTCTGTCATTTCCACCGCATCTGATAGCATGTGTACAACATCTCGCAGCGATACATCGTCTTTTAAGTGAAACCGACTGCGCACATCATGAAGCATACGATAATACGCATCAACAAGCTGCCAATCAACGTGAAGCGTTCGTTCAACGAGCTGTTCCCCCTCAATAGTAATAAACACTTCAACACGTCCACGTGCAATACGTTCAGTAATGACTCTTTTTATTTTATCTTCAAACATCATCCACTGTCTAGGCATGCGGATCGAAATTTCGCAAAAACGGTGGTTGACTGATTTCATTTCCACCGTGACGCTTACGTTTTCGCCTTCTTTTTTTCCTCGGCCAAATCCTGTCATACTTACGATCATGTTCTCACATCCATTGTACATATGAAATATCGACAACAAAAGAAGGTAATAGATTCGCTCCATTACCCTCTCTCATTATAGCACATATCACTATATAGCGAAAACATTTCATGAACGCCGTCGCGTAAATAGCGACCCTGCAAGTAAAAATGTCGGGATAGACGATAGTCCGATAATAAGCAACCAATCGGCAACCGGTAGCGAAACGGTATGGAAAATCGGTTGTAGCGGCGGATAATAAATGACGACAAGCAGCAATAAAAGCGATGATAAAACGGCAAACACTAAATACATATTTTCAAACGGATTGCGGTCAAACACCGACCGTTCGCTTCGGCAATCAAAGACGTGAATGAGCTGAGCGAGCACAAGCGTCGCAAACGCGACCGTCTGCGCATACGTCAAATTTTCCGGATGGCGCGTATGCACAACGAGAAACGCGATAAGCGTCACTATGCCGATAAGAAAGCCACGGCTAACAATTTTCCATCCGAGCCCGCGTGCAAATATTCCTTCTTTCGGATGGCGTGGTGGCCGCTTCATGACATTTTCTTCTGCCCGATCTAATCCGAGCGCCATCGCAGGAAGCCCATCAGTCACAAGATTGACCCATAAAATTTGAATCGGTACAAGCGGAAGCGGAAGCGCTAAAATCATCGCAAACAACATGACTAAAATTTCTCCAACGTTTGAGGCAAGCAAGTAGCGAATAAATTTGCGAATGTTTTCGTAAATGTTTCGTCCTTCTTCAATCGCTGCTTTAATGGTTGCAAAGTTATCGTCTAACAAAACGAGCGAGGCCGCTTCTTTTGAGACGTCTGTTCCTGTGATCCCCATCGCAATGCCGATGTTGGCTGTTTTAATGGCCGGAGCATCGTTCACGCCATCGCCTGTCATTGCGACAATATGTCCCCTTTTTTGCAACGCTTGCACAATTTTTAATTTATCGTCTGGCGATACGCGCGCAAAAACATATACATCTTCCACAACGTCTTCTAATTCATCGACAGAAAGCTGTGATAACGTCTTTCCGTCCATCACTTTTCCGTTCGGCGGCAACATATGTAGTTGCTGGGCAATCGCTTTCGCTGTTAAAATATGGTCTCCTGTAATCATGACCGTTTTAATGCCCGCTTTTTTACATTCAGCAATCGCTTGTTTCACTTCTTTGCGCGGCGGATCGATCATTCCTTGTAAGCCGATAAACGTTAAATCGCTTTCCGCTTTCGTTTCATCATTGATCGCTTCGGTAAGTGAAAGTGGACGATAGGCGATCGCAATCGTGCGCAACGCTTGTGAGGCGAGCATATTGACCGTTTGTTGCACCGTTTTTCGTTCTTCGTCACGAAGCAGTTTTGCTTGACCGTCCATATATATGAAGCGGCAACGTTCAAGCAACATATCCGACGCTCCTTTTGTGACAATCCAGCGCCGATTAGAGCGGTCTTTGACGATGACGGTCATCATTTTGCGCACCGAATCAAATGGAAATTCACGTTCAATCGTAAATTCGACCGCGATTTTTTCTTTCGTCCATCCGGCTTTCGCCGCCGCGACAACGAGCGCCCCTTCAGTCGGATCGCCGGCAATCATATACGTTTTCCCTTTTTTCTTCAGTTCCGCATGATTGCATAACGCGCCGAACAATAATATTTGTTGCAACGACGTATCTATTTTTTCTTGTTTCCCGTTCAACAAAAACGTTCCTTTCGGTTCATAGCCCGTCCCGCTGACCGTCCATAACCGATTATTCACCCATACGTGTGTGACCGTCATTTGATTTTCTGTCATCGTTCCTGTTTTATCTGAACAAATGACCGAGGCACATCCGAGCGTCTCAACAGCTGGCAGTTTGCGCACGATGGCGTTTCGTTTCATCATTCGCTGAACGCCAAGCGCCAACACAACGGTAACGATGGCAGGCAACCCTTCCGGAATGGCGGCAACCGCAAGCGATACCCCAGCTAAAAACATGTCATATAACGCATGCCCTTGCCATACACCGAGCACAACAACGAGCGCCGTCAACGCTAAAGCGATGACAATTAAAATTTTGCCGAGCTGTTCAAGCTTCTGCTGCAATGGCGTCATGATCGTTGGCGCAGACTGCAATAAATGGGCAATTTGCCCCATCGCTGTATTCATTCCTGTCGCCACAACGATCCCAATCCCGCTTCCTTTCGTCACGAGCGTCCCCATAAATGCCATATTTGTCCGATCACCAAGCGAAACGTCTTGCGCAAGTGGTGTGGTTTGTTTTTCGACAGGAAGCGATTCGCCTGTCAACGACGATTCTTCGATATATAGTCCTTTCGCTTCCACGATGCGAACGTCAGCCCCGATGCGATCGCCGCTCGTAAATTTTACAATATCGCCAACGACAAGGTCGGCAGACGGTACTTTCATCCATTCGCCATCACGCAAAACGAGCGATTCTGGGGCAGATAGTTTTTTTAACGCTTCAAGCGACTTTTCTGCCCGCCGCTCTTGTATAAATCCTAAACATGCATTAATGATGATAATCGCCACGATCGCTACCGCATCAATGTATTCGCCGAGTACAGCGGAAATCGCTGTTGCTGCCAATAAGACGAGCACCATAAAATCCTGAAACTGTCCAAAAAATTGTTTGAATGCAGACGGCTTTTTTTCTTCCGACAGTTCATTTTTCCCAAATTGTTTTAACCGTTTTTTCGCTTCTTTTTCCGTTAATCCGAAACCGATCGTTGTATTTACTTGTTGTTCAACTTGTTCAACACGCAATTTGTGCCAGCTCATTTCTTTCCCCCTTCCGCTTGTCTTATCTATGACAGCTTATTCAGGCATGTACAAAAAAATGATATGGTATAATGAAAAGAAAAAAGAGAAAGGTGTTTTCCATGTCGTTTGACGGAGTATTTACATATGCGATGACAAAAGAATTACAGCGAACGCTTGTCGGCGGACGCATTTCAAAAGTTTATCAGCCGTTTCCATCTGAATTAGTGCTTCACGTTCGCTCGCACAGAAGCAATTATAAGTTGTTGTTATGTGCGCATCCGACTTACGCCCGCGTTCATTTAACAAATGAAGCGTACGATAATCCTCATGAGCCGCCGATGTTTTGTATGCTTTTGCGCAAACATATTGAAGGCGGCGTCATTGAAGCGATTACGCAAGTCGATTTCGATCGCATCATCATCATTCACGTGAAAGCAAGAAATGAGCTCGGTGATATATGCACAAAACAGCTGATCATCGAAATCATGGGTCGCCACAGCAACATCATTCTTGTCGATGAACAGACGAACACAATTATCGATAGCGTCAAACATCTTTCACCTGCTGTGAATCGCTACCGAACGGTGCTGCCGGGAGCGCCTTACATTGCGCCGCCATCGCACGACAAACTGAATCCGCTTAAAGCGGCGGAAGAAACGGTGTTAAAAAAAATCGATTTTCTCGCAGGAAAATTAGCGGATCAACTCGTCGCCACATTTATGGGCATCTCCCCGCTTTTTGCGCGCGAAGTCATCTATCGTGCAGGGCTCGCTAACCGAACGACGTTGCCGAAAAGTTTTATCACGCTTATGGAAGATGTGCGAAACGAGAAATTTGCTCCGTGTATATATACAAACGGGACAAAAGACATCTTTTACGCGTTGCCGCTTACCCATATCGAAGGGGAAGAAAAACATTTTCCAACGTTAAGCGACATGCTTGATCGTTTTTATTTCGGCAAAGCGGAACGCGACCGGGTCAAACAACAGGCGCACGATTTAGAACGATTTGTCGCGAATGAAAAAGAGAAAAACGAGAAAAAGCTCGCGAAGTTAAAACAAACGTTAGAAGAAGCAAAACAAGCGGAGCAATATCGACTATATGGGGAACTGCTCACGGCAAACCTTTATGCAGTGAAGCGAGGAATGGGCGAAATCGAAGTCGTTAACTATTATGACGAAAACGGTGCCACAATCACCATTCCGCTTAATGAACAAAAAACGCCGTCCGAAAACGCGCAAAACTATTTTCAAAAATACCAAAAAGCGAAAAATTCGCTTTCCATCGTGCAGGAACAAATTGAGCGGACGAAAGAAGAAATTATATATTTCGATACGCTATTGCAGCAGCTCGAAACCGCCTCGCCAAAAGACATTGACGACATTCGCGACGAATTAATCGAACAAGGATATTTGCGCGCCAAGGCGACAAAACAAAAAAAACAAAAGCTGCGCACAATCGAACTCGAACGCTACATATCAAGCGACGGAACAGAAATTTTTGTCGGCAAAAACAATAAACAAAACGACTATTTAACGAACAAATTCGCCAGCAAAGACGACATTTGGCTGCACACGAAAGACATCCCTGGCTCCCACGTCGTCATTCGCAGCAAACAACCGTCACAACAAACGATTATAGAAGCTGCTCACTTAGCCGCTTACTTTAGCAAAGCGCGCCACTCGAGCTCCGTCCCAGTCGACTACACGCGCGTCCGCTACGTCAAAAAACCGAGCGGCGCCAAACCGGGCTTTGTCATTTACGAAAACCAACAGACGATTTACGTCACGCCGGATAAGGAGCTGGTCGTGGGGATGAAAAAACCCGTCTAGATAAGGCGGGTTTTTCATTTACAACTTGTAGCGAAGATCTATAAAATACAAAAATTTTACAAAATAAGTATAGTGCCCTTTCATTTAAGCACTTACGATTCCTTTTTATTTTTTATCTCCTTTAACAACTCGATAATTGTATCATTTTGGCTTTTTATTGTTTTAAGATTTTTTTCTATTGTACTAGTTGAAAAAAAAATGATGATAATTAAAGCTATCCCGACAATCCAGTCCATTAAATCCCCCCTATTTTACTTTACCGAAAATAATAAATAATACAATCGATCAATCGCTACTAAAATTCTAATTGCATAATGATGCCCAACTAGTTAAAAAGTCAAAAGGGCTCAATAATAGTTCAAACGAGCATAGGCATTATCGTTTTCCACATAAAGTGTCAATGTTCTAGATAATGTGTACAAACCCGACTTATGAGTGAATTGATTTGTATAATCAGCTTTAGCTGCTACTGAACTCGTTTCAACTTTCTGCACAATTTCAAATTTTTTCTCCACAACAGTGTACAACACCGCGTCTACTCCTTGGTTATAAATTGGGGAAATCATATCATATCCATCCTGAATTAAGGAGATTTTAGCATTAAAATATATGTCCCAAATCCCATCGTAGTACCTTACTTTAATAGTACAATTTTTATAACCTGAACCAGATTGACAAGAATTATAAGATACTGTACCAGTTGCATAGTCAAAAGTAGTCACAACAGGACTTGAATTCGACAAACTAATCTCTATTCTTGAACCATCACTAAACTCAATATATTTCTTTCCTTCAGATAAACTAACAACTAGGTATTCTCTTTTTTTATCAAGTTCGTCTGGCTTTTGACTATCTAAAAGTTCACCATTCCTCACTTTTTCTACAAGCTTACTCGCGGTTTCTTCATCAATTCCCATCTGTAAAAAATTCTCTCTGACTTGTTCAAGTTGCTCATCCGAAACTATTGTTTGTGCACTTGTATGTTACGAACTTATAACCAACCCAAAAAACATACAAAAAATAAAAAGAATATACTTTCTCATTTTTCCACCTCCTACCTTGAATATTATCAAGTATTTTATTTTTTATCAATTAATAAACACTTAAGTTATGAAAAAACTTTTATAACAATATATTACTATCTGTAGTTGAGCAATTTTTGTTACAATAATTACCATTTAAAAAGAGGCAAACGGGGTACCCCTTATGCCACATGGAGCTGTTTTTTCACGGCATCAATGGGAATATTTTGTTTCGCCGCGCCGTAGATAAATTCTACAAGACGATGTGCTTTGTTCGTTCGGAGAAGGTCAAGCCCGGTAGAGAAATCACCGTTGGACTCGAACATACTGTACACATAAGTCAGTTGTACCAAAATCTAATACCGTTTCACCGCACGAACGTGACGAACGCGGTACCCATCGAGCTTCAGCTGGTCTTTCGACTGACGGAAAAAACATTCGATCGACCAACGTTCCGCGTAGTAGCTTAGGATATCTTCATCGCTCAGCTTGCGATCCGTGCTCAACACGCAATGAAGGTGTTCCGATGTCATCGATTGATCGGCTTTCCAAGCGAGCAGCACCACGGCATCCTTGAGACCGTTCAGAGCGCCTTCGTAGCGATACACCCGATAACGCTCTTTTCCCACCGTGACGAGGCGGGTATCCCGTGGCTCCATAGATGTGGCAAATTCCTTTGCTTGAATGGCCGTCCCTTTTGGATAGAGAATCCGATTCGTCTTCAGCATCGCGATGACGTGGAACCCTTTTTTCAAGCAGGCTCCCACGAGGGTTTTCGATGGATACCAAGAGTCCATGAGCACATAAACGGGTTGGCGTGTATCTAAAGAAGAAAGCATCTCCATCGCAAGTTCCCCTTTGCTTTTCCCCGCCGTCTTGTCATAGAGGCGAAAGGCAAAAGGAAATGCTTGGATCATCGTATGAACCATGAGCCAAACGAGAGAATGTCCCCAGATCGATTTTTTCTCTGCGTGACAATAGTGCCAATCACACCCTTGAATAGCGTGTGTTGCCCGTGACGAGGGCTTCGTTTTTTGGCAAATCGTATCATCGATCGAAACAAAAATGGGTTGATTCTCTCGTTTCGAGCTGCGTTCGACACGATGAAGCACCCACTGCTGGAGTTTGCGAAGCAACGTCTCTTCCTCCCATGGGCTTTTCGTGAAAAAATGGCTCAGTGTCGTGCGATGGTTCGGATGAAAACTCCCATGATGTAGATCGGTCAGCGTTCCCGAAAAGCCCTTTGTAATCATCGCATCCACGATATGAACGAGATGCTTCATGACAGGTTTCGAGAAATAAAGTGCCAACCCCAACATCGTCAAAAACTTGTGGATTCCTTGGTGATGTGCTAATCTATTCATGAGACATGAACCTCCTTGTGAATGGTTTGGTGACACATCTATTCTAATCAAGGAATCGGGTTCATGTCTTCTTTGTAACTATTCATCCCGATAGTAGTATGTAAAGAAGCGCAACACAAATAGGGCATCCCCGTAATAGAAAATGCCCTAAGTGGTAGAAAGAACACGATCGAGCGTTTCGCCTGTCAACAGAAGACATAACGAATCCCACACGTTTTTTTCGTGTTTCGTCAGTGTGG
>NZ_JBTZSY010000033.1:0-29479 GCF_054815885.1 Anoxybacillus sp. TBDG-1 | reverse complement strand
TCAAACTGTTCAAAATTAATTAGCGAAAAGTGTTCAATTTTACTTGACGGTTACAACATTCTCCAAGCGTTTCGAGAAAATACTTGAAAAGTATAATAACCGGAACGACTATATGGACGTGTACGAAGTGTTTGAAGAGCTTATTAAATTTAAAGAAGAGCTAGAGGAAGCGATTCAAGCAGGGAAGCAACTCGGCTTAACCGACGAGGAGAAGGCATTTTTTGATGTGCTAGGCTCTGATCCAGATATTAAAAATTTAATGGAAGATGCCATTTTAATCAAAATCGCTAAAGAGTTAGCGAAAACGGTAAAAGAAAATCGCACACACGACTGGGATAAGAAAGTCCAAGCCCAAGCTCGTATGCGTCTAGAAATAAAAAAAGTGCTTCGTAAATACGACTACCCGCCAAACAAACAACCGAAGGCGGTGGAAGACGTACTTGAACAAGTGAATTTGCAATGTATGAATATGTGAAGAAGTAGAATATTGCCTTACGGAGAGACAGTAATTATGCGATTGCTGTCTCTCTTGAGTATTTGCTTATTAGCTAAATAAACGTTGTCCAATAATTTTGTAAGGGGTTTCTTATCGACATGGAAAGAGCATTTGATCAATTGGGGAAGCTTGTTCATGCAAAAGAAGCGCATAAGTACGGCGTAGATTACACGTGTCCATGTTGTGGAGCAAGGGTATTCAAGGCGGAGGGAAGGATACAATCGGCTCATTTTCGCCATGAGCGAGGGCAGGGATCTGAACGGTGTGAACTTTACGCCCAACGTTTAACGAGCTCGTCTCGTTTCGATGATTATTCAGCGATGGTAAGTCGTCCTTTTATTACGTTCGAAGAGGATGAAGACGATTGGAATCTTTTTATTACATTCCCTTATTTGACTCCTTCTCAAGCAAGACAATGTGATTTACATCATTTACACTTTAAAATAAAATGCAATGAAATGGACTCTTTTATTTCATCCGCTCATCTTTGGCCAAACTCTAATGAAAATAAGCTTCAAATTGTTCCTAAAGAAAGTTACAGTTTCTCTTTCGTGAGAAAAGAAGATGAAAGATGTTATGGAAAGCTTGGCCTTTTTTGGCCTGAATACATGAAAGGGTTTAGAAGTAATGTATATTTATTTCAGTTAATAAACAAAAATTTTTGTATGATTGAATCTAAGGAATTATCGCTGAATGACACTTTTTATATGGTGTCACGAAAGAAAATAGACTTTCCTGGGGAAATGTTCGTAAAAAAATTAAACAAAAAATATGGATGGTATGCTTATAAAATTCAACTCCCCTATGTGTTAACAGATTCATTAATAAAGTTGTTTCAGCAATTTGGATATTTTTTGAAACCACCGTATTATTACTTAGACATAGTAGTTCCTTCAGTTTTTAGGAGAAAAAACGATGCGTTTTTCATTGAAGAAAAGGAATGTGTAATTCAGGTAACGTTTCGAGATTTTAAACCACAAAATTTTTATTTAATCCATATTCATCCTAACTATACAAGCACGGAATACCGCTTATCAGATAATTATTTTAATGTTATATTGGATAAAAAAGGTTTTCATACTTTTTACATTAAAAATCAAGAAGGAAAGATGTTACATTTATACTACGGTGAAAAGATGGATGCATGTTCCACGGAAATGTTTGATTCCTCAATTGTAGTCGACCAACAAAAGTTAATGCTATTTAAGGAAAAAAACATTTCAACATATCATTCGATTTCTGTAAAGGGCTCTTCTTCCTTTCCTTACTGGCTGAAAGAAAAAAATAAGTTTGCAAGGAAGCTTGACTATGGCGGAGATTTTTTCTATCCATCCGTTGAAAAAATTTTTATTCCTGGAATCTGGTCGTTTTCCTTTCTTTTAGAAGAGGATCAACGGCATGATGAGCTCGACTGGCAACATGTTTTATTGTCATATATGCAATTGGATCAAAGAGGGTCTAGCTGGATCTCAAATGAACAATATACGTTTTTTAAAAAATGTTTAAAAGGAATACATGATAAAAACTTGCAATCGAAATTAACGTATTATTTAAAGTTGTGTCGTAATCGTGTTCCGCTAGTTGTCAAGGAATTCATACAAAGAGTGAGACAGTAAAGGGAGGATAACTGTGAAAACGATCTTTGGTGTTATTGAAAGAGAAAGGAAACCAAATAAAAAATACATGTTTGTCAAGGTTTTGGCAGAATATAAAGATTTACAACTAATTGAGGTTAAAAATCCACGTCTTGACTACCCTAGTGAGGGAGAGGCGATATGGTCCCCTGCGCCATATGACGCAAATGTAGGAAAATTAGGGTTTTTCACAGTATTAGAGAGAAACGAAGAGGATTACTTGGGAGGAACTATATATTCAAAATATATGGTTTATAGAGAGCTGGGGGATTTAAAATATTATGAGGTTTTTAAAATGCCGTTTTCACTTGCACAAAATAAAGAAATTATTTACTTGATTCAAAATGGAATTGACACTCCACAGAGATTTAGCTCAGAAATCTTATTATTAACGAAAGATGATTATTTAATCGGGCCTTACCGTATTAAACAATCAAAAGATGGGAAATGGGTCATTGATTCGTCCGATGATAAGTGGCTGGAGATTCGAAAAAAGAGTATAAATCTTGTTGAGTATTATGATAAAAACATAGGGGGAATGCGTTATTTTACATCAACTATGTTAATCGACCATGTTGAAGACTATCTTGATTGTGCCACGAATGAACGGATTATGCGCTATGCATTAAAAACACTTAAAGAGTATCAACAAATTCAAGAGATTTCAAGAAAAGTTATTAGTCAGCTGTCTGATTTAGTTGGTGAACTCCCTTCGCAAGTTCATTATGAACGCATTATGGCAGCTATTGAGCTATTAACTGAATATGAAGTGACCGAGGAAGATATTATCAGATTTGAAGGAGAATTATTGCAATATCCAGCTATTCAGAAAAAATTAGAAACATTATTGGAAGAGAAGTTTAACGCTGAGAAAAGAAGAATTGAAGAGGAACATCGAAAAACATTAAACGAAACTGCACAATTGCGTAAAGAGAAAGAGCATCTATTATTAGAAATGGAAAAGTTGATCCAACAGATAAAAATATCAGAAGAAAAACTAAAAAAAGCTGATGAAGCATTGAATGAGAAAATCAGGGGAATGAAGGAAAATATTTTCCGAACACTAGCAGACTTAGCACCATTAGCAAGTTTAGGGCTAACCGTTTCTCAACATCAAGTTACAAACTATCGAATTGAGTCTCCGTGGACGGTAAAAGACAATGAAGAAACGACGGTTTATGATAATATTTACGATTTAATGGAGCACGCTGTGAAAAATTTGTCTATGCTTGGTATAGAGGATAATAAAGCGCTGTTAATGACCAAGACTGTGATAGGAGCAATGTTATTTAGAACACCAATCGTTGTAAAGGGGGGCTCTAGTTTTGAGTTGGCGCAAGTGATTGGTTGGACCATTGCAGGAAACGAGCACCTAACTATTTTCCCTGATATGAAAAATTTCAACAACCAAACACTTGTCGAGAGCTTCTCTAATTATGTGCGGTCTGATTGTGTGAAATCTGTCCATTTATGTCAAATTGAAAACTCACCAGCTGAATTGTACTTACCATCGTTTTTAGATTATTGGAGAGTTTCTATTGAGGAATCGTTGCCGGAATTAATTCTTATAAGCATTAAAGAAGATAGTGATTTGACTAATTCCTTCGTTCAAAAATTGCCGTTTGTGCCAATAATAAATGCAGACGAAATAGTAACAGATGCAAATATTCGCTCGCTAAGAAAGGCACATAGTTTAGTGTTTGGTTCCATCGCGTCACGCTTGCTGATAGAGGATGATATATTAAGAAGAAAGTCGAGCGAATTTAGCAATTTTTTAGAGATCGTCAAAGAGGTTATGCCGTTTACCAAACAAAAGGAATCGTTTAAGAAGTGGTTCCGTTTACTAGAAGATGACCTACTCGATGAAGAAATAGTATCTTTGTGGATTACTAAAGTATTGCTGCAACCTTATATTGACAAGGAAAAGGCAACGAAAATTTTAGATGAGTTCGATCACGAAAGTATTACGGTTTAAAAAAGGAATGGGAAGATGTTAGGAAAAACGAGGGAACATAAAATATATCAATTTAGGCAAATAAAATCGCACATTCTTTCCCTAATCCATTTTTATGCATTTGAAGATCACAAAATGAAACCTGTTCATTTTCAGCGGCTTATTCCATCACTTCAAAGATTGCTACAAGGCGATTTTTTTGAAGATCTTAGGGATCTTATTAAAGATGAAGATAACAAAACCGAAGCTCAAGTATTGCTTAAATGGGTATCTGATCTAGGAGAGATATTAAAGCTGGCAAATGGCTATTATTTACCGTTGCCGCCGCGTTCTGTCGAACTCCCAGTATCTAAAAGCCTGATTTTGCTTAGCAGTATGAAAGGGACTATCGATAAGTATTATGGATGTGGCAGTGGTTATATAGAAGATAATAATGATTTTCCAGTGTTGACGCTTGATGAATGGATGCCATCATTGTCTATAAATGAATTCATAAAAACAGTCAAAACCGAGAAACCAGTACAGTTGAATGACGAACCAACTGAAGTTTTTTTACCGCAAAAAAAGCGTAAATGGCATCCGTTTCAAACGAATCTCGTATCGCAATCAGACTGCTATATTGCTAGATATGCATTAAAGAACGGTCAGCCGTTTTACTTCTGGGTTGAGAAGAGAACAGACAATGTGTATTATTACAAAATACCAACTGATTATTTGAATATCGCAAAATATGCATTGGAATACAAGGCTGGGATTAAAACAACCGTAAAATGTACAAAAATTCATGAAGATATTATTCATGTCCGCTTTTTTAAAAGGTTGCCTGTATATGAAGAAAGGATGATCATGCTATTTGCTTTCCCATTTTCCTTTATAAAGCCGATTGAATGGATTATGCCTTTGCAGCATTATTCAGACTTTATTTGGGTTTTGCAACGACTAGGAATTGATCATACTTCAATACTATGGGAGGGAGCTGAAGTTTGATGATGGAGTTTACCATTAACTCTGTTTCGGCACGATTACATCAAAAATTAAGGGAATATATTGAGGCGCAGTATCCGATTAGCCATCCTTCCTTGTTATTAGAACGCAGAGAGTTATTGGATTCTCAAGGAATTATTTCAAAAGAACCGTATATTGAAGCCACCCCTGTCTATGAGCCAGGATCGACATATGAGCGAATGAACTTGCCGACTCACTGCAAAGAGGCAATGATGTATTTTTCGGAGTTGTCTCCAAATGTAGGTATTTATAAGAGGCCGTATATTCACCAACAAGAAGCATTAGAGTCATTTTTGAAGGATGGGTACGATTTAGTTGTAGCGACTGGAACGGGATCGGGTAAAACCGAATCATTTTTACATCCTATTTTAAACTCGTTAATTGACGAAGGATTTAGTAGACGGGAACAATTTCAAACACATGCGGTTCGAGCATTAATACTATATCCGATGAATGCGTTAGTTAGCGATCAAATAGCAAGACTACGTAAGCTTTTTGGTGATGAACGGGTGTCAGAGTACTTTCGAGAGCGTTTTGGGCGTCATCCATTGTTCGGAATGTATACATCAAGAACACCTTACCCAGGAGAGCGAACAGAGGAAAAAGATAAATATCAACTAAAGGAAATTATTCAATATTATTTAGATATTGAAACGAATCAGCCACAATTAGCGATGGAAATGAAAAAAAGAGGAAAATGGATAGCGAAAAACTTGGAAGCTTTTTGTTCAGGTAAAAGAGGGGATTGGAAATCTAGATATTTGACATCTCCTGATGACCGAGAACTGTTTACTAGACATGAAATGCAAACGACTCCGCCGGATATTTTAGTAACGAACTACTCGATGTTAGAGTATATGCTGATGCGGCCTATTGAGCGTCCGATTTGGGAGAAAACAAGGCAGTGGCTTGCAGAAAATGAAGAGAATAAATTTATCTTAGTGCTTGACGAGGCGCATATGTACCGAGGGACAAGCGGTGCTGAAGTAGCATTGCTCATAAGAAGGTTGCAAGCAAGATTGGGGATTACGCGCGATAGGTTGCGTTGTATTTTAACGAGCGCAAGTTTGGGTGCGGAGAATGATGACTCGGTGGCTATTGAATTTGCAGAACAATTAACAGGGAAACCGAAAAATCGCTCTTTTAAGTTGATAAAAGGGACGAGGGAAAAAAGAGCGCCAGGTAGAACCGGTACGGTTGATGAGGCTTATTCACTTGCTTTATTAGATAGTGAGCAGTTTACAAACCGTATTCATCAGTACGATACGTTGCGAAATAACCTTCAATCTATAGCAGAGTGGCTTGGTTGGGGGAGTGTTCCAAACGATCTGGACGAGTTGCCGCTATACCTATACAAAAGTTTGGATGGATTTGGTCCGCTTGGATTAATTATTGAACAAATAAGCGGAAATGCCCAAAAATTTAGCGACATTGCTAAGATGGTGTTTCCGAATGTGGATGAAAAAACCGCTCAAAAAGCAACGAGCCATTTATTAATGTTGGCGAATGCTGCTAAAAATAATGAACGAGTGCTGTTGCCGGTAAGGATACATTTATTCTTTAAAGGCGTATCGGGTATTTATGTATGCACAAACCCTAAATGTGATGTGAAAAGGGTGAAGGAAAATGATTCGATTTTAGGGAAAATGTATGATTCCCCTAAATTAAAATGTACCTGTCGCGAGGAAGCAAGAATCTACGAACTACTTACTCATCGAAAATGCGGTACGGCTTTTATTAGGGGATATATCTCAAAAAAGAATGATAATTATTTATGGGCAGAAAAAGGAAAAGGAATCATCGATGAGGAATTGACAGAGGTTCATTTGCTAGTGGAGTCTCCACACGAAAAAATACAAAACGGAAGTAAGGCGGCACGTCCTGTATGGCTTGATATAAGAACGGGGTATTTAATGAAATCTTCACCTGATGATCCTAAGGGTTATCTGAAATTGTATTGGCCGAACAACGAGGCGGATAAGAACAAAAAGAAAAATCAAGCGATCACTTTTCAAAAATGTCCTTGCTGCATGAGAAAAGTGCAGGGCACGATTACAGATTTAAAAACAAAAGGGGAGCAGCCTTTCGCCAATCTAGTTCGTGAACAGTTTTTATTGCAACCCTCGGTAAAAGTAGATAAAGAACTACCTAATGAGGGGCGAAAGGTGTTGTTGTTTTCTGACGGTCGCCAAAAGGCTGCCCGTCTTGCAAGGGATATTCCGTATGAAGTAGAGCTAGACTCTTTTAGACAGGCGATTTTATTGGCTGCACAAAAATTGATTGATCAAGAGATAGAACCGAAACTTAGTAATTCTTTATATTGTTCCTTTCTTCAAGTGATTGACGAACATAAATTATACTTTTTTGAAGACCAAGATAGAAAATCACTGGCAAATCATGTGCAAGTTTTCAAAGAAAATTTCGATGACGACTATGAGGAATTAATTGAAAACGGTGATATTGAGCTGTCATCCCGTTTTAAAACAGAACTCCTTCGCCAACTTTGCCATCCTTTATATTCTATTTACACAACTGCCACAGGTTATTTGGAGCCTGTAGAGAGAGAAGTAGCAAGGATAGATAAAAAATTAAAGGGGGTATTGTCCAAAGAAGATATTTATGTACTGATAGCTCTTTTTATTCAAGAAATGTTAGATAAGGTAGCTATCGATTCAACCGTTCAGTTTTATGAGCGTCTGAAGATTAGAGGATTTGGTGAGGATGATTGGGGAGTTAATAAAGGTTATATATCGAAGAATTTAGAGAATATCATTGGCATTTATGTTCAAAATCAAGAGCATAAAGAGCTAATTATAGATGCACTGTTTAAGTTGTGCACAGAATCAGAAGGAAGATTTTATTTATCTCCTAGGAAATTGAAACTGATTCCCGGCATTTATACAACGTGGTATAAATGTAACGATTGTAAAGAAATTAATATGGTAATAGCAAAAAACAAATGTGTAAATTGTTTATCTGAGAATATTGAGATATTAGATGTCAATAGTAAGAGCCTAGATTCAGAAAAGGGATTTTGGCGTTCGCCAATACAAAAAATAATGGCAAACAATGAGAAGATATCAAATATCACTGTTGAGGAACATACTGCTCAATTATCGCAAAAGGATGCGAAAATTGCCATCGCAACGACGGAAGAGTATGAATTACGATTCCAAGATATTATATTAAATGAATCAGAAGGCCCTGTAGATATACTAAGCTGCACAACGACAATGGAAGTCGGGGTTGATATCGGTTCGCTAACAGCTGTTGGATTAAGAAATGTTCCGCCTCAACGGGAGAACTACCAACAGCGTGCAGGACGCGCTGGACGGAGAGGCACAGCTTTATCAACAGTAGTTACTTATGCTCAAGGAGGACCACATGATTATTATTATTTCCGGCATCCTGAAAAAATGATAAGCGGTTCAACTCGCAAACCAATTGTCTATATTGATAATAAAAAAATTGCGAAAAGACATTTAAATGCATTTCTTATTCAAACATATTTTCATGAAAAAGTCTCTACAACAACTACTACGTCAAGCATTCTCAGCAGCTCATTGGGGGATACGAAATCATTTTTTGAAGGAGATCCACCATTTAACTACGTACAATTTAAAAAATGGTTAAATAACAATGTAACGTGCCATTTTCGCGACTATCCTATAATATTTGATTTGATTCCTGATGAGGTTGTTTCGGCTAAAGAAACACTAGGAGAAAATATTATGCAACTAAAGTGGTACGTTGTTAAAGAAGCGTGTAACGAATTGGTAAATGAATTAGAAAAAAATTATGAGAAAGTAAAACATACATTAAAAGCGCTTGTTGATGATACAGCGGAAGTAAATCCAAACGATAAGTTCCTTGATTTTTTATTTAATCATGGATTGCTTCCGACATATGCGTTCCCACAAGATTTATGCAGTTTTTATATTGAAGGAAAAGATAGGAGAACAGGAAAAATAATTGTTAAACAGAGACCTCAACTCGAAATAAATAGGGCATTGAGTGAATATGCACCTGGAAGACAAATCGTTGTCGATAAGAAAACGTACCGAATTGGCGGAATTTATGTTCCAAACCCACAAGACCCATTAAAACCTGCTAGAGATTTATTGATTGATAGTTTACCGAATGTCACATATTGTGAAAAGTGCTCGTTTGTTTCTTTAGACATGATCAAGGAGACGAATTGCACCGTTTGTGGAAATGAATTGAAGAGAAGCCCGTTGTTACGACCAACAGGCTTTTCTCCGGAGAAAGGAAAGGAAGTAAAAGAAGGAGATCGGGATCAAGAATTTACGTACGCGATGCCGCCGCAATTACCAATTCCTATATCAGGGGAAAAATTAGAATTGAAACCTTATCTAAATTCCAAAAGACTTCAGTATGCCAATGAAATGAATAAACAACTTATAGTAATGAATAAAGGTACAGAAAATCAAGAAGGCTTTGAGATCTGCACAGACTGCGGAGCGATTTGGTTAGCTGGAGAAAAAGAAAATAAATCAGTGCATGAAGTTCCGTATAGATTAAAAATACATCTTGGTCAAAAAGAATCTCTCTGCCGCGGAAGTATTAAAAAGGTGTTTCTTGGGAATATATTTAATTCTGATCTGCTGCTACTGAGAATGAGTTTTGATGAGCAAATTGACTTTCATCCAGGGAATCAATGGGTTCATGATGGACTAAAGACGATTGGAGAAGCAATGGTTTTAGCTGCGAGTAGGGTATTGGATATTGATTACAACGAATTATTATCTGGGTATCGTATTTTACCTCTGGAATCAAAAGATTCGAAACATATGTATCAGGCCGATGTTTATTTGTTTGATACTTTATCAGGGGGAGCGGGGTATTCGCACGTTGCAGGTGAAGTTTTGCCAGATATCATTGAAACCGCTAGGGAGATTTTGATGAGTTGTGAAAATAACTGTGAAACTTCATGCTATAAGTGCTTAAGACATTATTCTAACCAGTTTTATCATAGTCAGTTAAATCGTTTTGTTGCTCTCGAATTGCTTGATTATGTAGCAAAAGGGGAATTGAAAAAATTAACACTGCAGGAGCAGAAAAAAGTATTGTCACCTATTAAACGAATGATGGAAATACACAACGAAAAATTTGAAGAAATTCAAGTAGGTAACCAATACTTCATTAGAATGGAGTCGAAAGGGAGATATTTGATTGGTGCAAAAAACAATATTGAAAAGATTGTAACTAAAACTAGTGACGATTCTACAGTTGTGTATGTTTCTGCGTACGAAGTTTTGCATGATTTACCGAATGTATATTTAAATTATGAGAGAAAGCAGCGGCTGTTGATTTAGTTTTTTAAATGTATTGCCCCCATACTTCGACGCACGTCACTTCTATGTAGGTATAGACCGTTCCACCCAACCTATTTCTTCGTTTGGAACGGTCTGTTTCTTAATTTTAACTGTGTACTCATCCAAGACGATTGTTTGCGAGCACTGCAACATATTAGACCAGCATCTGAAAATTCAACGTTCGATATGCTCAACACTTTTGTGCCGATCGTTAGGCGCTCACTCAAAAGCAAGGTGAGCGTTTTTTATTGATAAGAAACTTTCACTCTTTAAGACACAACTTGCCTATTTTATATTATAATGGTACAAAAATCCTATTTTGCACTGGAGCTGGTTTAGATGGCGTACACGATTCCAGAAACGATTCGTTCGAGTGCAACAGCGGGGGAGCGGTTGCTGTTTCGAACGCTAAAAACGTATTTACCAGATGACTATATTGTCTATTATGAACCGGAGATTCGGGGGAGACGACCGGATTTTGTGATTATTGGCCCCGATTTAGGGCTCGTTGTGCTTGAGGTGAAAGATTATACATTGTCGACGTTGTTTCATTTGAATAATGATGAATGGACGATTGTAAATAGCGCTGGCGAGCAGGCGACAGTAAAAAGCCCGTTTAAGCAAGCGAGAGATAATGCATTTCACATTGTCGATGTACTAAAAAAAGACAAAAATTTAGTTCACTTAGAAGGAAAGTATCAGTTTCAGTTAAAGTTCCCTTATGGTTATGGTGTTGTGTTTACAAGAATCTCACAAAAAGATTTAGTGAAAAAGCAGTTGTATCCAGTCATCAATCCGAATTTTTCCCTGTTTCGAGATGAAATTGATCCGGACAAAGAAACGTTTAATGAAGAAATATTGTTTGAAAAAATATTGAATATGTTTGTCGTTCCGTATCGATTGCGAACGCCTTTAACGAAAGAGGAAATTGATGCGATTCGTTATCATCTTTTTCCAGAGGTGCGCATCAGCGCGGAGTTTCGTCCGCCTACGCCATATCAAGATCAAGTGCTTTTATCCCTTCATGACATTAAAGCGATGGATTTGCATCAAGAAAATTTAGCAAAGCAGCTCGGGGATAAAAATCGTTTGATTCGTGGTGTGGCTGGAAGCGGAAAGACGCTTATTCTAGCTAGCCGAGCGAAACTGTTGGCGAAGCAGCATCCTGATTGGAAAATTTTGATTTTGTGCTACAATATTTCTCTAGCGCAAGGGATTCGCCAAATGCTCGAGCACATGTTAAGTGAACCAGATTCGTTATTTGATTTTGACTTTACGAAAGAACATGCGATGGCGAAAGCGGCGAATGACCAAATTATTGTGCGCAACTTTCACGAATGGTTGAAACATGATTTAAAAATGTCAGAGCAACAAATTCCGAACATATTAGAAAAGATTGATAAAAAAGAAGCGATTTTGCCAATGTATGATGCTATTTTAATTGATGAGGGGCAAGATTTTTCTTCCGAATGGCTGGCGCTCGTTAGTAAGCTATTGAATCCAGCAACACAATCGCTTCTCCTTGTGGAAGATCGAGCCCAGACAATTTATAGACGAAAACGTTCATATGTGCAAGATACAGGATTAAGTTTTCAAGGTCGCTCAAAGGTATTGACGATTAATTATCGAAATACAGCACAAATTGTGAAATTTGCGTGGGATTTTTATCGTGAACATTCTATGTTAAGCAATAAAGTTGCCCAACGCGAATTTGAAGGGGAGATTATTGCTCCACAAAGCACAAGGCGGAAAGGGCCGAAGCCGGCAATTGTGAAAGCATCCAGTTTTGGTCAAGAAATGCAAATTGTTGCAAAGCAAATGAAACGATTACACGAAGAGGAAAACGTGCCATATTCAGAAATGCTTATTTTGTATCGAGTGAAACGAACGCATAAGCAAAATATTATCGATGTCATTAAGCGGGCATTGGAAAAAGAACAAGTGCCTTATTATTGGTTGGCAGAAGATGAAACTACAAAGCGGAAATTTTCCCGTGATGAAGAAACAGTTAAAATTAGCACGATTGAAAGTAGTAAAGGACTCGATTTCCAAGCAGTTTTTATTGTCAATGTCGACAATATGCCGTTTGCGCTTGAAGAAGACCGTGAACGGGAAGTTTCGTTATTGTATATCGGTATGACGAGGGCGAAAGAATACTTATGTTTGTCTTATTCAGGAGAGTCGGAATTTACACGTTATTTTGAACAAGTGCGAACAAATAGATTACAGAAGAAAAAGGAAGAACAAGCAAACGGTTTGTAAAAGTAAAATAAGAAAACATTAGAAAGGACCCTCACATATGAACAACCGTTGGAATGCGTTTATCTACAAATGCTGGGCGCCTGTTTATGATTTGTTTTTTAATCGTGGGTTGTTTTACCAAGCAAGAAAACGAGTGTTTGACGGAATGGAGGTTCCAAAAGGGAGCAATGTGTTGTTTGTCGGAGTTGGAACAGGTGCTGATTTAACATTTTTTCCGCTAGATCATATTCGAGCGATAGGGATTGATTATTCACCAGAGATGTTAACAAAGGCAAAAGAAAAGTACTCGTCTGTTGAATTAAAGCAAATGGACGCACAACGTTTATCGTTTCCGAACCAATCGTTTGATATCGTGATCGCTAGTTTAACACTTTTTGTTGTTCCACATCCTCATGAAACAATGGCTGAGATGGTGCGTGTAACAAAAAGCGGGGGACGAATCATTATATTCGACAAGTTTTCAGATTCAAATCGCTCGATGCTTAAACGAATCATCCGTCCATTTCTTCAAGTATTAGGAACCGATATCGGTCGTTCGTTTGGACAACTATATGAAGCGTGCCAGCAAGAATGTCGAGTAATAGAAAATACGCCGATTATGATGAGAGGTATGTATCGGAAAAGCGTTATAAAGAAAAGCTAAGGTAGCGTTATTTAGAATGGAAATTGAAAACATATGATGATGTTTCACGACATGATGAGTTGTTTTGAGGGCGTTATATACGTTTTTTACGGAACAGATTGTGAACGTTTTCGATTATTGATCCAAAGATTTTAGAAGAGCGGTAGCGACAAATAATCGATTTGTTAGCCAGATGTCCATGAACAATGAACCACTGGAGGAAAATAGATGGCTGTATATCAATTTTACGCAATCATTCAAAAAGATGCAGAGGACGATGGCTATATCGTCACGTTTCCGGATCTGGACAACTGTTTTACCTATGGAGAAACATTGGTGGAGGCTGTAGAGATGGCAGAGGATGTATTGTTTACGATGCTCGACTATATGGAAGAAATAGGAGAGGACATTCCTACTGCTTCTTCTGTCGAAAAGTTAAAGGAACTCTTGCCTAGCGGCGCCAGCCTTGTAAATGTTGAGATCGATACAGATACACATACAAACGCGAGTTAATTTACTCGTATTTTCACGGAGCGGCTGTCGTATCCAAAAACCAAAAAAACAGAAGTCGAGGGGCTTCTGTTTTTTGGTATCAAAGAGTATTAAATACCCACTTCTTAGACAATCTACTTTTTGAGTAACCGGTTAGTAACGGTGCCAGTACACGGTTCGCAAAAAACAGCTCGATGTGGCATAAGGGGTGCCGTAGTTGTTTCTTTTTATGGTAATTATTGCAACATAAATTGCTTCACTAAAAAAATAATGTGAATTTGTAAAAATTTATCGGGATAAGAGGAGGATAGCGATGAGACTTTATAAATTTACCGAATTATCCGATGAAGCTAAAATGGTGGCTGCTGAAGGCTATATGGAAGATGCTCGCACCTTTGGATTTGACCCAGCAGTAACTTTAGAAGAAGTATATGAAATTTTGGTCAATCTATGGGAACGGCATCGATATGGTGTGGAAGGTGTTTTGCAAGAAAAAGTAAAATATTATAGAAAAGGGGAAGTGTATTTTGAAAAAAAACTGAAATATATTAGTAACTAGTGGTGCCAATTGAGCGCTAGCGCTCAACTAGCCCAAGCGTCACAAGAGAATACGTCAACAAGATGCCATCGAGTGCGACTTAATCCCCGCAATCAAATTGGCAAGAATTTTCGTGATGCGATACTGGTCGTCGAGGACAGAGAACACCGTTTCCATGGCTTTCCGCTTTTGTTTGAGCCGTCTCTCCCAAACAGGACATCGCTTTGGCGTCCTTTTTTGGTAATTGCGCATAAGAAATCGAACAAAGGTGGTGGATGAAGAAATGTTGCGCGAATTAGAAGAATTGGCGCAGAGCGAACAAGAAGTTTTAGAAGCGTTGGAGGAGTGGCAAAGTTTAAGCGTGGATCCGAAAAATCGCTATGCGTACGAAATGCGACTCAAATGGCGAGTGGCGCTGCAAAAGAAAGCATAATAGCTGGTAACATTGGGTACTATCTGTTTAGCTTTGAGAGTCTATCCGACTCTCTTATTTTTTGGATATGTGCTCAATTTATTAAAATTTATAGTAAAATGAAAAAAATGCTGTTGAGAAGAAGGAATATAGGAGGGGGAATTTGTTTGCGAGAGTTTCCAGTAAGAAGATTACAATCAATAAACCTAGATGAATTATACGAACGTGAAGAGCAGCTTCTGGACGAATTGAATAGCGATATGGCAAAGGATTGGATTTATTATGAAATTGTCGAATTGTATAAAAAAATTTATCGGCACTTATTGAGGTGCTCACCAGAGGAAAAAGAAGAGCATGGGGTTGAATATGTGAAAAAAAGGCTCGTTACTTATCTCATTCGTTACGGAACGTATTTGAAAACGCAGCTTATGAAAGATGATTATACAGCGAAAAAAGCTTTTCAAGACGCGTTGTGGTATGATAAAACGAATCCGATTGCTCATTATCGCCTCGGGTTTTTAGCGTATAAAGAGCGACAGTATGGGGAGGCGCTTCGTTATTTTGAAAAAGCGCTTGAATATCAAGGAAGGTATTCGAATCGGGAGTTTTGCTTAAATGAACAACAGCTATATTATGCCCATCTTTATTTGGCGAACAGCGCCTTGTTTATCGCGGAGAAAACGTATCAATCCTTCGATCGTTTTCCTAGCTACATAAACGATCAAAGAGTGCCTGCGCAACTTTCATCTTTGCACACGTTGTTGCAACAAAGTGAAAATATTTTAGCGATGCGAGCGTTTACGAAACAGACTCGGAATGGAAAAGAGTATTGTTCCAAAGAACAATGTGAACAACTCATGATGAATAATCCTTTGAATACAGTGATTGTTTATTTTTCTGATCAGAAAAACGTTGTAGCTTATCACGGCAGGGAAAAGCCTTTCCCTTGTGATCCAACGGAGATGCTTTGTTATTTTTTGTTGAAAACGAATGAAAAGCGTCCGGCAACGAAACATGATGTGGCTATGTTTTTTCAAACTAGACGGAATGGGGAAATTTTGACAAATACGTTTGTTCAAAAAGTAAGGCGCCTTCGGGAAAGATTAAGTTGTATTGGAGTGCCCGAAATGATCGAATCAACCCGATTTAAAGGCGAAACCGCCTATTATTATAACGGCTCTGTCGATTATATCATTATGTATCGAAGTGATTATACGTTTATGTTTGAAGACTATTTGTGATGACATGCGTGTCATCGCTCTTTTTTTATACTAAGTTCGTAAATAAGGAAAAGGAGCGATGATGAGATGAAAACATGGAATCAACTATTTATTCGTCAAGGTTTTATGTTGGAGGAAAAAAGTCCGAATGAGTTTATTTGCGCAAATGAGAGAAAAGAAAACGTCGAGTTTTTGTTGAAACGTTTAGATATGGCGAATGTCGATTATACGTTTTGTGACGATGTATTAACGATTGTGAGTCCGCCGATTAGCGAAAAACAATGGCTTGAAGCAGTGGAATTTTATGAGCGTGGCGTTTGGGAAGCAATCGGGGTAGCGGAGCCGAAAGTATTTGAGTTAGATACGTATATGAGCGGTGTCATTCGTGAGTTGAATCGTCTTGGATTGCGTACAGTATCTTGTTGTGATGGTCATGACCGACGTCGTCCTTATGTATCTTTCGATGGGCAAACCAATATGGAAAAAGTGATGCAGT
The DNA here is from genome assembly GCF_054815885.1 of Anoxybacillus sp. TBDG-1. Taxonomy (NCBI): domain Bacteria; kingdom Bacillati; phylum Bacillota; class Bacilli; order Caryophanales; family Anoxybacillaceae; genus Anoxybacillus; species Anoxybacillus sp. TBDG-1. The sequence goes on along the minus strand of NZ_JBTZSY010000033.1, from coordinate 13,012 downwards.
TGTTCCACGCATTGCAAGTCCATGTGCGCTTGAGACCGTCTCGTTTTCCTGAAGTCGTGTTTTTGACAAAAAGAGAACGACTTCTGGATCTCGCTGAGCAAATGAGAAACGTACAAGTCGATTGGTTAGAACAAGGCGAACAATATATTCAGAAAATGTTGTTTTTGTATACGTTGGAAGAGTTGCTTAGTGTTTCAGGAGAAAGCGGAAATGAACATCATATTCGCTCAGTCGTATATGAGAAACTTGAACCATATGTCGATCACATTACAATCGATCGATACGGGAACTTGCTTGCGCAAAAGACATATAAATCAGGGAATGGACCAACGCTTTTGTTGAATGCGCATTTAGATACGGTAGAATCGTTCGCGCCAGGAAGAACGATTGTTAAACAAGGAGCGATTTGGTCGAGCAGTGAAGGAATTTTAGGAGCGGATGATCGCGCTGGGGTGGCAGTGTTGCTTGAAATTGCGAAATGGCTTGACACATCTTCATTTAACGGAACGATTAAATTTGTTTTTACGGTTGAAGAGGAGTGCGGTCTTGTTGGTGCAAGCAAGCTTAGTGAATATTTTTTATGGGGCGTTGATGCAGCAATTGTCGTTGATCGGCGGGGAAGTGGTGATATCGTCACGTCATGGGGCACGATTCAGCCATTTTGCGATATTCGATACGGACAGTTTTTCGAACAAGTAGCTTACAATGCCGGGTTAACTGGCTGGAAATGCACAGCTGGTGGAAGTAGCGATACGAAAATTTGGGCACAACATGGCATTCAAAGCGTGAACTTGTCCGTCGGATACGAGTGCGAACATACAGACGATGAAATATTAGATACGAATGCTTGTTATGAGACGGTACGGCTCGTTCAAGCAGTTCTTCATCAATGGCGAGACTTTTCAAGAATGTTACGGGATGTGCGTCGTGTTGATCGAAAAGTTGTCAAAGTGGAACATTGCTAGAGGGAGAGAGTGTCAAAAGTGAAATCGAAGCAGATGAAATGATCGATTTTGCGTTATGAAAAAGGACGTCGCTTAGGCGTCTTTTTTGGTGGTGTAAAAAAGTTTGACAAATAAATTTAATGACTGTATGTCCTATCTATGAGAATTTATAGTAAAATGGAAAAGGCGAAAGTATGTTTCAACGAGAAGGGAAAGATGTGTATGAGGATGAAAAATTTACTTTTTTGGGCGCTTGTCGGTGCAAGTATTGGAGTTTTTCTAAACGTATTGAATGTCCAGTTTCCTAAGTCGATCGGAATTGTCATAATTAGTTTGATTGTTATAGGGATTGGTTGTTATCATATGTATATTCTTTTTTGGACAAAAAACGTAAATTTAGTTGAAGGTTATGTAAAAAAAAGAATCAAACATCCATATTATGCATTAACGAAAGCATTAGTACATAAGCAGTTTGAACGAGCTGAGCAATATGCCGAACAACTAGAGAAAGGTTATGCAGAAGCCAAAAAGCTAGCCCTTGTCCATATATACATAGAGCAGGGAGAATTAGAGGAAGCAGAACATGTGGCGAACGACATTCAAAACGAGAAAGCCCGTTATTATAATCAAGCATTGATTGCCCTGTTGCGCGGACAGGAAGATCGGTTCGAGAATTTGAAACAGAAAGTAAAAAAACACCCGTTTTGTTATGTATTAGAAGCAGAAAGGGCGTTTCGAAATGGCGATCAAAAAGAAGCTGAGCGATATGGAAAACTAGCCATTTCTACTTCGCGTGGACTTCAACGGTATGTGCTTGTTCGTTCGTTAGAAAACCAACAAAATCATCCAAACCGCCGAACGTTTTTCTAATTAACATAGTCGATATAAATTAGGAAGCAAGGGTGTGATACAGACACATGTACATAAACAACGCATTTTCGCTTATTGTGTTTAGTCTTTTATCTTTCTTGTTAGGGATTGATTAAGTGATCCGATGGGCTCTATTGATTCATTCGATGTGTTGTTTGCTGGCTCGTTGAATAACGAAATCGTACGGCAAATTGCGCGTGATGGGGTTGTTATTTATGAGAAATAAAAAGCAGGGGACAACATCGTCCGCCTGCTTTTTTTCATTTAAACCGTGATTGATGTTTTTGTTTTTTTCCGCAGGTCGAAGCGGTCGGCGTTCATCACTTTCACCCAAGCTTGAATAAAGTCGTGGACAAATTTTTCTTTGTTGTCGTCTTGGGCGTAAAATTCGGCGTATGAGCGAAGGATCGAGTTCGATCCAAACACTAGGTCGACACGAGTTGCTGTCCAGCGGGCTTCCTTTGTTTTCCGGTCGCGAATGTCATAAATGCCGCCTTCTTTCGGTATCCATTCATAGTTCATATCGACGAGGTGGACAAAGAAATCATTCGTTAGCACACCGATGCGGTCAGTGAATACTCCGTGAGGCAAATCGCGGTACGTTGCCCCTAAGACGCGCAATCCGCCAACTAATACGGTCATTTCTGGAGCAGTTAAGCCGAGCAATTGCGCTTTATCTACAAGAAGCTCCTCTGGCGTGACGCTGTATGCCTTCTTTTGATAGTTGCGGAATCCGTCGGCAAACGGTTCTAATACGGCAAAGCTTTCGACATCCGTTTGTTCTTCTGTTGCATCGCCTCGTCCAGGCATAAACGGTACGCGAACGTCAAACCCAGCATCACGTGCTGCTTTTTCGACCGCGGCGCTGCCGCCAAGCACGATTAAATCAGCGATGCTTACTTTTTTAGGTAGCTCGCGCTGAATGTCTTCATAAACAGAAAGCACTTTTGCGAGTCGTTCTGGTTCGTTCACTTCCCAATCTTTTTGCGGGGCGAGTCGAATGCGCGCGCCGTTTGCGCCGCCACGTTTATCAGAATTGCGGAACGTGCTAGCGGACGCCCAAGCTGTTTTGACAAGCTCATCCACTGTGAGTCTTGAATGTAAAATTTTCGTTTTAATGTCTTCGATTTCAGCATCCGTTAATTCAACATCTACTTCTGGAATAGGATCTTGCCAAATGAAATCTTCTTTCGGCACTTCCGGACCGAGATATCTCACTTTTGGACCCATATCGCGGTGAATGAGTTTAAACCAAGCGCGAGCAAATGCATCTGCGAACGCTTCAGGATGCTCATAGAAACGGCGAGCAATTTTTTCATATGTTGGGTCAAAGCGCAACGCTAAATCGGTCGTCAACATCATTGGCGGCACTTTCACATTTTCATCTTCTACATCAGGTGCGAAATGCTCTTCTTTTAAATTGATTGCTTCCCATTGATACGCGCCAGCTGGGCTTTTCGTGAGCTTCCATTCATATTCAAAGAGCAACTCGAAATAGCTGTTATCCCACTGCGTAGGTGTCGGTGTCCAAGCGCCTTCCAGACCGCTCGTAATCGTATCGCGACCTTTTCCTTTTCCGTACGAGCTCATCCAACCTAACCCTTGCGCTTCAATCGGAGCCGCTTCTGGATCAGGACCGACATGCGACGCATCGCCAGCCCCATGGGCTTTACCAAATGTATGACCGCCTGCGATGAGAGCCACTGTTTCTTCGTCGTTCATGCCCATCCGTTTAAACGTCTCGCGAATGTCACGTGCCGCCGCAAGCGGATCTGGTTTGCCGTCAGGACCTTCTGGATTGACATAAATGAGTCCCATTTGAACAGCGGCAAGCGGGTTTTCTAGTTCGCGGTCGCCTGTATATCGTTCTGAGGCGAGCCATTCTTTTTCAGCTCCCCAATAAATATCTTCTTCTGGATGCCATACATCCTCTCTGCCAGCGCCAAAACCGATCGTTTTTCCACCCATAGACTCGATCGCCACGTTGCCAGCTAACACGATCAAGTCCGCCCAAGAAATTTTATCGCCGTATTTCTTTTTAATCGGCCACAATAGGCGGCGTGCTTTATCTAAATTCGCGTTGTCTGGCCAACTGTTTAACGGAGCGAAACGTTGTGTGCCGGTTGAAGCGCCGCCTCGTCCGTCGCCAATGCGATACGTCCCTGCAGAATGCCAAGCCATGCGGATAAACAACGGTCCGTAATGTCCGTAGTCAGCAGGCCACCAATCTTGGCTTGTCGTCATGAGCTTGCGCAAATCTTCTTTTAACGCCCAATAGTCAAGTGTTTGAAATTGTTCGGCATAATCGAACGTTTCGTCATGAGGATTCGTTTTTCGGTCGTGCTGATGAAGAATGTTTAAGTTTAATTGATTCGGCCACCAGTCTTTGTTTGTTGTTTTGTTTGAAGTATGACTCGTCACACTTCCATGGAACGGGCATTTGTTTTCCATTCTTTTATTCCCCTTTCGTGCATATAAATCAATACAGTCTAGTTACTTAATCACTGATAGTGATAATAATTAGCATATTAGAATTATAATAAATTAATATTTAATAGTAAAGTATAAAAAATATTTTTATTAAAAAATTATAAAAATCCCCCATTTCATTCTGTTCGCAGAATAAAATGGGGGACTTATACGTCTACATCTGTTTTTTCGTTCATTGTTTCACTCCAATCTTTAGTGTTGTAACATATGTTTCACTTGTTCTGTTGTTAAGTTGCGAATAAATTCGATCAAATCGATCGCTTCGATACCAAACTCATGGCATTTTTCAACGTATCGTTGATAAGCTTTTGTGTACATATCCATAAATAAAAACCCCTTTCACACGTTTCTTTTGTTAATTACATTGTAATATAACAGATTAAAAAAATCAATAACTGTTATATAATTATTTTAGCGAATTGTTTTGATATTTTGTATGTACGTGTAGTAGAAATAAAACGTTTGTAGTACAATGAAGTAGGTCATGAAAAGAAATTATACATATTTCACCAATTAAGAAAGGATGGACATGAATGCATATTATTGAATTAATGAAAGCGCTCATTTTAGGGCTAGTCGAAGGAGTAACAGAGTTTGCGCCTGTTTCATCGACAGGTCATATGATTATTGTTGACGATGTGTGGCTAAAGTCAAGCGAGTTTTTAGGAAAATATGGGGCAAACACATTTAAAGTTGTCATTCAGCTCGGTTCCGTTTTAGCGGCCGTTGTTGTGTTTAAAGATAAGTTTTTTGAGTTGCTTCATTTGCGAAAGCGTGACAGACAAACAGGACGACATTTAACGCTCATGCACATTTTTATTGGTCTTGTGCCAGCTGGGGTGTTAGGTGTTTTATTTGAAGATTATATTGATGAACATTTATTTTCAACGGAAACGGTGCTCATCGGGCTTGTGCTCGGGGCGTTGTTAATGATTGCAGCAGATCGTTTCGGAAAGCGAACGAAAGTAGCGCAAACAGTAGATGATATAACGTATAAGCAAGCTTTCATTGTCGGTCTTGTGCAATGCTTATCCCTTTGGCCTGGGTTTTCACGTTCAGGTTCGACCATTTCAGGTGGTGTACTTGTCGGAATGAGTCATCGCGCTGCCGCTGATTTTACATTTATTATGGCTGTGCCGATTATGGCTGGAGCAAGTGCCATTTCGTTGTTAAAAAACTGGCAGTACATTACGATGGATGCTTTACCATTTTTCATTGTCGGTTTTATTAGTGCTTTTGTTTTTGCGTTGTTAGCTATTCGCTTTTTCTTGCGTTTAATTAACCGCGTTCGCCTTGTGCCATTTGCGATTTATCGCATCGTGCTCGCAGCGGTTATTTATATCGTTTATTTTGCGTAGTCTCCACGAATGTTGTGGAGATTTTTTGTTTAAAAAGTCGTCAAAAACGCACGAACGCATGATGAAAAAATAAGCCTATAATGAATGTGAAAAATAACACGAAAAGCTGGTGATGAAATATGCATAAACAAGCGCATGCGGTAGATTATGATAAAAATCCGTTTATCGTCATTTGGGAAGTAACGAGAGCGTGTCAGTTAAAATGTGTACATTGTCGCGCCGATGCCCAACCTGTCCCAGATCCACGTGAGTTAACGCACGAAGAAGGTCTTCGATTAATTGATGAGATATATGAGATGAACAATCCAATGCTTGTATTTACGGGCGGAGACTGTATGATGCGTGAAGATTTGTTTGATCTTGCCGAGTATGCGATGGAAAAAGGGATGCGCGTTTCGATTACACCGAGTGCGACACCAAATGTGACGAAAGAAAAAATGAAAAAGGCAAAAGAGATTGGACTGTCGCGCTGGGCATTTAGCTTAGATGGACCGACGGCTGATATTCACGACCGATTTCGCGGTACACCAGGATCGTTTGATTTAACGATTAAAAACATTCGCTATTTAAATGAACTACATATGCCATTACAAATTAATACCGTCATTTCGCGCTATAACTACGATCATTTAGAACAAATGGCAAAATTAGTTGCAGAGTTAAAGGCAGTAATGTGGTATATTTTTTTACTCGTGCCAACAGGTCGTGGGCAAATGAATGATTGCATTAGCCCGGAGGAACATGAACAAGTGTTCCGTTGGTTGTATGAGTTAAGTAAAACGGCACCGTATGATATAAAAACGACAGCAGCACAACATTATCGTCGTGTTGTCATTCAACAAAAAATGCGGGAAAAGCAAATTGAAGCAGGGGATATTCGTTATGAGCATGCGATTACGACCGATCATGCTTCAATGATTGACGGCTTAAAACGAGCGCCAAAAGGCGTGAATGATGGTAACGGCTTCGTTTTCGTTTCCCATACAGGAGATGTCATGCCAAGTGGCTTACTTCCGATCGTATGCGGCAACGTACGTGAACAACCTTTATCGCGCATTTATCGCGAATCGGAAGTGATGAAGCAATTACGCCAACCAGATTTATATAAAGGAAAATGCGGCATTTGTGAATTTCGCTACGTTTGTGGCGGATCGCGTGCTCGCGCATATGCAGTCACAGGTGATTATATGGAAAGTGAACCGTTTTGCGTATATGTTCCTTTAGGGATGAGAAAAGCAAAAACCCGAACGGTGTTCGCTTAACGCGAGCGCTGTTCGGGTTTTTTCTCTTGATTTGTTTTTCGAAGCAGATGGAGGTATGTGTCAAGTATCCATAAGACGATCAGAAAAAACAACACGCCTAGTTCGATGGGCTCCATCACTCTAAATGGATTAAAAATATCAATAAACGCTTGGTAAATGCTCATCCCTAACAATACATTCATACTGATGGCTAGGCCACCTAACAACATAGGGATAAGAACAGAAATGACAACAAGTTTCATTTGCTCATCTCCATAAATATCTTTTTTGGACTAGCGTGCAACTTTTTGACGTGTTTTATTCCTTTTCGCATAACATATGTATTTATTGCTTATTATAACCGTAAGCGATAGTGAATGGAGAGAGGCGAATGTGGTTACGATTGAGAAATCAGAACGAAAAGCAAGTATATCAATATGATAAAGTAGCGCAAGAAGGAATATATGGGAATATTGGGCTAGATTTACATGCAAATATAGAAAAGATTCGTAATATAACGGGAAATAGTGCAGATATTGTCATTCGCTGTTTTTTGCTCGGAAAGGAAGACAATGTTTCGTCAGCCCTCTGTTTTGTTAGTGGAATGGTTGATGAAAATATGGTTCAGCAATTGTTAATTGAAGCAAGTGTACAACTGTCGTTTCCTTCAACGTGTTGCAATCAATTAGACTATATTGAGAAAAAGATAGCTACAGCCAATACGACGAGACGTGTTAAACAATGGAATGACATATTTTCCTTGCTCATGTCTGGAGAAAGCATTTTATTTATTCATGGTATGCAAGAGGCAATTAGTATAGCGGTAAAAGGTGGAGAGTACCGCGCCATTACAGAACCGAGCACACAATTATCTATCCGTGGACCACGCGAAGGGTTTACAGAATCGTTAGGAACAAATGTAGCTATGGTGCGACGGCGCATTCAACATCCACATGTATGGGTAGAAGCCATTACAGTTGGTGAAGTGACACATACAAACGTACGTATGATGTATATGAAAGGAATTGCGGATGACAACATTGTCGAAGAAGTACGTAGCAGACTGCAACGCATCTGCATGGACGGTGTACTAGAATCCGGCTATATTGAACAACTCATTGAAGATGAAACATTTACGACGTTTCCAACCATTTATCATACAGAACGTCCGGATAGCGTTGCAGCCAATTTATTAGAAGGACGTGTTGCTATTTTTGTAGAAGGTACACCTTTTGTTCTTATTGCGCCAGCGGTGTTTATTCAATTTTTTCAAGCGGTTGAAGATTATTATGCACGTTTTGATATTGCAACAGCACTTCGTTTTTTACGCATACTCGTATTTTTCATCTCGCTTGTTGCACCGTCTCTGTATATTGCAGCGACGACATTTCATCAAGAAATGATTCCGACTTCTCTCGTTATTGCGATTGCTGCACAACGTGAATCTGTTCCGTTCCCTGCGTTTGTAGAGGCCGTTATTATGGAAGTAACGTTTGAAATTTTACGCGAGGCTGGAGTGCGGTTGCCCCGAACTGTTGGGCAAGCTGTATCGATTGTTGGCGCACTAGTCATTGGACAAGCAGCGGTCGAAGCGGGATTTGTTTCTTCAGTCATGGTTATTGTTGTATCTATTACAGCAATCGCTAGTTTTGCTATACCATCATTTGCCATTGCAGTTTCCGCGCGTCTCATTCGTTTTTTGTTAATGGTGTTAGCTGCGTTATTTGGTTTTTACGGCATTTTAGTTGGATTAATTTGGATGACTATTCATTTATGTAGTCTTCGTTCGTTTGGTGTACCGTATATGACGCCGCTCGCTCCGCTTATTCCAACGAATTTACGTGATACGTTCGTACGTTTTCCGTTATGGGCATTAACTGATCGACCACATGGCATCACAGAAGAAACAAATATCGTTCGTCAAGGGGACGAACAACGTCCGAAGCATAATCAGGAAACGAGGAGAGAAGGGGATGAAAATTAAACGATATCCTTTTCTTATTTTTATGTTGTTCATATGTACGCTACTTTTCGGATGTTGGAGTAAAAAGGAGTTAAGGGATCTAGCATTAATTATTGCAGTTGGTATAGATAAAAAGGACGGAAAATATATGTCGACGTTTCAAGTCGTCAATCCTGGGAACGTAGCAGGGGCGACGCAAAGAGGTGGTGGAAGTACGGGGCTTCCGGTGGCTTTGTATACTTCAACAGGCGATACGTTAGTGGAGGCGAGTCGGAAAGCGTCGAAGCAAATATCCCGCATTCCATACTACGCTCATACGAATCTTGTTGTGATTGGGGAAGAACTTGCGAAGGAAGGAATTCAGCAAATTTTTGATGTTGTTGAGCGTAATCCGCAATTTCGTCCAACAGCAAATATTGTTATTGCCCGCAAGCAAACAGCAAAGCAATTGTTATCTGTGCTCACGCCAATCGATAAAATCCCAGCAAATCAAATGATTAAAACGTTAGAACTAACAGAAATGATGTGGGGGGAAAATGTTAATACTCGTTTACGAGAAGTAATTGAAAGTTTTTCGCTTGCTGGGAAGGAAGTCATAATGAGCAGCTTTCATGTAGACGGAAATCGAAAGCATAGCGATGATCAAAACAATGTTCGTACGATGGAGCCTACTGCACGTCTTCGGGCTGCTGAATTAGCTATTTTTAAAAGAGGAAAGCTTATCGGATGGGTTGGAAAGGAAGAAGCACGAGGAGTATTATGGATTCTCGATAAAATAAAACAGACAGTTGTCACAGTTGATTGGAAAGAAGAAAAAGAGGCAGTATCTTATAAAGTAGTGCGGGCAAAAACAAAAGTTACAGCACAACTAAGAAATGGGAAGCCGATCATATTTGTTACGGTTAAAACAGAAGGAGATATTGGTGAAACATTTATTGCGATTGACTTTACAGATCCGAAACAAATCGTTGCACTCGAAAAAGTGATGCAACAAGAGATTAAAGCAGAAATTGAAAAAGCGGTACATGTTGCTCAAAAGAAAAAAAGCGATATTTTCGGGTTTGGAGAAGTTGTCCATCGTACGTATCCAAAAGAATGGAAGGAGATGAAAAAAACGTGGGATGATAAATATTTCCCGGAATTAGATGTTCAAGTAAAGGTGGAATCATTTATTCGAAGAACAGGATTGCGAACTCGTTCATATATTCAGTGAAAAGGCGGTGAGAAAGTGGAACGAGCGCGTATAAGTGCGCGACAGCTATTTATGCTTGCAATTTTATTTGAACATGGTAGCGCAATGGTTATTCCACTTGGAGTGGATGCGAAACAAGATGTTTGGCTCGCCATTTTATGCGGCATGGTTTTCGGTGTCGGATTGTTGTTTGTCTACTATCGCCTTTTCACGTACTACCCGAATCTCCCGTTTACATCGTATAGTCAGCGCATTGTCGGTCCCTTTTTTGGAAAAGTACTTGCGCTCATATATGTGCTTTATTTTTTATATATTTCTGCTCGTGTATTGCGTGATTTTGGAGAGCTGTTATTAACGTTTGCGTACCCTGAAACACCTTTGTTTATTTTAAATGCGGTCATGATGTTGACTGTGATGTATGCTGTGTATAAAGGAATTGAAGTGATCGCACGAGCGAGTCAATTATTTTTCTTTTCCCTTTATTGGATACTTATGTTAGGGTTCGTGCTTATTATTATCGCGGGGGAAATAGATTTTCACCGCTTACAACCAATATTAGAAGAGGGATGGCCGCGCATTTTTCATGTTGTATTTACACAAACATTATATGTTCCGTTTGGAGAACTCGTTGTGTTTACAATGATTTTTCCTTATTTACAAAAGGGAGAAAAAGTGTGGAAGGCAGGGTTTCTTGCATTATTGTTAAGTGGCATAAATTTAGCAATGATTATGGGAATGAATGTAGCTGTATTAGGCGCAGATATTGTTTCACGTTCAACTTTTCCACTACTAAATACGATTCAGGAAATTCGCGTGGCAAATTTTTTAGAACGGTTAGACGTACTATTTATGATTGCATTAATTGTCGGAGGATTTTTCAAAGTCGGTGTCTTTTTTTACGCAGGAGTCGTCGGAGTCGCGGACTTATTCGAGATGAAAGAATATCAACGTCTTGTTTATCCGCTAGGCATTTCTGTGTTGTTTTTGTCTCTTGCCATTGCAAGCAATTTTTCTGAACATATTAAAGAAGGGTTACGAATTGTTACAATTTATATGCATGTTCCTCTTCAAATCGTCATACCTTGTATGCTTCTTTTGATTGTTATCGTTAAGCATAGAATAAACAATAAATAGATGTTTGCAAGGTTAATCACATAAACCAAGCACCTTGCAAACATTTTATTATCGTTTAAATAACAACTGCGCGTATGCATCTTTTAAATCGTAAACATTACGATTTTGTCTTATAATAAAAAAATAAGGAATATTTCTAGAGGGAGGTAATTGTTTTATGGATGTATATATTTTATCGGGATTTTTAGGAACTGGCAAAACAACTGTATTGCAACATCTTTTAAAAAATGACCACGAAAAGGGACGGAAAGCTAGTGTGTTAATGAATGAGTTTGGAGAATTTGGTGTTGATTCGCTGTTGCTCGATCACAATACACCATTGAGGGAAGTACTAAACGGTTGTGTGTGTTGCACGATGAAAGATGAAGTAGAAATTGAATTGTTGTCTTTATACAAAGAACATAAACCAGATGTAGTATACGTGGAGACAACAGGAGTTGCTCATCCAATCGAAGTGTTTGATGCATGTCTTTCTCCCTTAATTGCTTCATATATTTGTATAAAGTGTATTATTACTGTTGTCGATGTGGAACGATGGTATAACCGTAATCAGTTATCCAATAAAGTACTCAAATTAATGACAGAACAAATTAAACATGCGGATAACATAATTATAAATAAATGTGATCGGGTCGATATGTTAACAATACATCGTACAGTAGATGAGATACAGTCGTTGAATCCTCGAGCTAATATACAATGTGTTACATATGGAAAAATAAATATTGACGCGTTACTTGAACGGGATGATATGGAAATAGCAAATAAACATGAAGTTTTACATGTGAAAAAACATCTCCACATTCGTTCAATGACATATGAGTTTAAGAAGCCTATTCATCGAGAAGATTTTTTTAAGTGGATTGAGCGTATAGAAGAAAATATATTCCGAATAAAAGGTTTTGTTCGATTTATGGATGATACAAGCCAAACATACATTTTTCAATATGCTTATGGCGAACCGTGTATCGTACCGATTTCCTTTCCATTTCCAAATAACCTTGTATTTATTGGTGCAGATCTTAATAAAGAAAAAATTATTAGAATGCTTCAAGATATGTAAAAAAGGTGTCCTTCTCGTTATGGACACCTTTTTTTAACATATAAATTAAAAATCAAAATGATCCGGATCGGGACCGATGCGGCGGTTTTCGTTTAGCGCATCAATCGCATCCATCTCTTCTTTCGTTAATGCAAAGTCAAAAATGTTTGCGTTTTGCGCGATTCGTTGAGGTGTGACAGACTTTGGAATAGTAACGACTTCATGTTGCAAGTCCCAGCGCAAAATGACTTGGGCTGGAGTTTTATTATATTTTTGTGCAATGTTTACAATTATTGGCTCGTTTAACCATTCACCGCCACGCATAAGTGGTGACCATGCTTCTAATTGAATGCCGTGTTGTTTACAAAAGGAAAGAAGCGGTTTTTGTGTTAAACGTGGATGAAACTCGACTTGGTTGACCATCGGTTTAATCTCACAATCAGCAAGGATGTCTTCTAAATGATGGATTTGGAAGTTGCTAACCCCGATCGCACGCACAAAACCGTCTTTATATAACTTTTCAAGCGCCTTGTACGTTTCTTTATATTTTCCTTTGACAGGCCAATGTACTAAGTACAAATCAATATAATCAAAGCCAAGTTTTTTTAGGCTTGTGTCAAATGCTTTTAATGTCGCCTCATACCCTTGATCACTGTTCCATACTTTTGTTGTAACAAAAATTTGATGGCGTGGAATGCCCGATTCACGAATCGCCTGACCGACACCGTTACAGAAAACTTACAAAACTTTATAAATAATCTATTAATTATTTATAAAG